>JBGSXK010000112.1:0-22944 GCA_041751455.1 Anaerolineae bacterium | reverse complement strand
ATCTGCACCACCTGCCGCCCGATAGAAATGCCATCCACATAATCCATCAGCAGGAATGGCGCGCCCAACACTGCCGGGTCGGGGCTGTGCCAGCGGGGACGCGGGACGCGCACTGCATGATCGTAAGCGACCTGAAGCAGCGCAAATTCGTCTGCCCGTGTCAGCGCGTCAGCATACATCGAGCTTGCCAGGTCACGGCGCAGCACCAGGCGCTGCGCGTCACCCGCCAGCGTGAGCGTGATCTGCCAGCTATCGCGTGACGCGCCACCTGCCAGCGGCAGCATTTCCTCTATAGTGACTGGCTCACCCGTCTGCTGGTGGATAAAAGCCTGTAATTGGGATCGTAAATAATCAGGGTTCATTAAAAATCAACCGCAACAGCACTGTAATGAAGCCTATTGTACCGAATCCTCAGAAATTAGCAGGTTTCGTGTTACACTCTGCCTGCAATATGGATTAACCTGTTAAAGGGCAGTGTAGAGGAGGCCAGAATGCTTGACCGCATCATCGGGGCATTAACGTTTCGTGCCGGCATTTACCAGGAGGTGGAGCACGACAAAACCTTCACGCCGCAAGCCTGGTTGATTGTGATTGTGGTCGGCTTTCTCAGCCAGTTTGGGGCGCTAAACACGGGGGAGATAGGCCTGGTGCTGGTCAGCGCGGCGGCGCATACAGTAGGCATCGTGCTGGCCTTTGCGGTGGGCGCATGGGTCATCGCCTGGACAGGTCGGGTATTCTTTAATGCCCCGGTCGATTTCGGCGAAATGGTGCGTACCATGGGGCTGGCTTATATCTGGAACATTATGGGGTTTCTGGGTGTGCTGGTGCTGCTCTCGCCTGCACTCACGATTATCGCTGGCCCGGCCATTGTGATTGGCTTATTCATCGGCCTCATCGCCTGGTTCGTGGCCGTGCGTGAGGCGCTTGACCTGGGGCCAGTGCCCACGCTTGGCGTGCTGATTTTAGGCGTGCTGGTCTACTTCTTTCTGCTGATCGTGTTCAGTTTCATCCTGGGCACACTTGGGCTGGCGGGCGCGGGCATTGTCGCCCTGTTTATGTAAAGGGCTTATATGGACTTCAGCATTCCCGAATCTCTCCAGCACCTGACGGCGCGTGTTCGCTGTTTTGTCGATGAGGAAGTGATCCCACTGGAGGCACAGGCAGAAGATCACGCTGACGGACTGCCGCCAGAGGTGCTGCGCGCAGCCCGCGAAAAGGCCAGAGCTGCTGGCGTGTGGGGGCCACAAATCCCGCTGGAACTGGGCGGTTTAGGGTTATCGCTGACGGAGATTGTACCCATCTTCGAGGCGGCAGGGCGCAGCCTGCTGGGGCCGCTGGTGCTGCATTGTGCTGCGCCCGACGAAGGCAACATGCACCTGCTGCATCTGTTTGCCAGCGAGGCCCAGCGTGAGCGTTACCTGCTGCCGCTGGCGCGTGGTGAGGTGCGCTCGGCCTTTGCCATGACCGAACCGGCCCCCGGTGCTGGCAGCGACCCGACTCTGCTGCGTACCACCGCAGCCAAAGACGGATCGGCATGGGTGCTGGACGGCCACAAGTGGTTTGCTACTGGCGCAGAGGGCGCGGCCTTCCTGCTGATTATGGCGCTGACTGACCCCGAAGCCGGAGCACATCGCGGGTCTACGATTTTTCTCGCGCCGCTCGATACACCCGGTATCGAAATCGTGCGTCGTGTGCCTATCATGGGCGTGGAGAACCCCGGCGGTCACTGTGAGATCAAATTCCATGCTGTACGTCTGCCGGACGACGCGGTACTCGGCCAACCGGGACAGGGATTTGCGCTCACACAGCACCGGCTTGGCCCGGCACGCCTGACACACTGTATGCGCTGGACCGGCATCGCGCAACGCGCGTTAGAGATCGCCGCGCAGTATGCCAGTGGTCGCGAGGCGTTTGGAAGTCCGTTGAGCGGGCATCAATCCATCCAGTGGATGCTGGCCGATTCTGCGATGGAGCTGCACGCCGGACGGTTGATGATCCAGCAGGCGGCCTGGCTGCTGGAACAGGGTGCGCAGGCACGCCAGGAAACCAGCATGACCAAAGTCTTTGTGGCGGAAACCGTCAACCGTGTGCTGGATCGTGCGATCCAGATTTGCGGTGCGGCGGGCATCTCGCGCGATTTGCCATTGAGCCGCTGGTATGAGGAAGCGCGCGCCTTCCGCATCTATGATGGTGCATCAGAGGTGCATCGCATGGTTGTGGCGCGCGGAATTCTCAGGCAGCACGGCACGCTTTAACCACCTTCAAAATCCACCGTATAACAAATTTGACAGGCATAGAAGATCACCTGCCTCTCGAAGTCTGGCCAGCCTCTTTTCTACTACTTTTATTTGTCCTCAACCTTATCTCCTGCTAACATAAGAGATTGGGAGCGCTCCCAATAAACCTTTCTAGCTAGTTTCAGGAATAAAAGACGATGAAAAAATATGCTTATCTGTTTTTGCTGCTCGTTTTTTTGCTCACCACCCTCGCCACCACAGCCCAGCCCGATGATGATCTGCTTGCCCCGCCGGAGGTAGTGGGCGAAGTTGTTTATATCCCCTTCCCGGTAGCAATCACCCTGGACGGCGATCTGGATGATTGGGCAGGTGTGCCCGTCATCACTGTCGAGCGCGGCACGATGACCTCTGATGACCCGGCCAATAACGGTGCGTTCAGCTTTGCCGTCGCCAGTGATGGCGAACTTTTCTATATCACTATGGAGTCGGTGGATGCCAACATCGTCACCGGGCAGCATGGCAGGGATTTCTGGAACGAGGACTCCCTGGAATTCTATCTCAACCTCAGCGAGGATCTGGCTGTGTCTGCCTATACCAGTGCGATTTTCCAGATCAACATCAATCCCGGCGACATCGGCAACAGCGACCCCGCCGTGCTGACAATCACAGGGACGAACAGCGGCAGCGCACAGGTCAGGGCCTATGTGTTTGAGACTGGCGATGGCTGGGGCTTCGAGGCTGCACTGCCGCTGCCCTTCACGCCGGAGCATGGCCAGGAGATCGGCCTTCAGGCCCACGCCAATGGCAGCGTCGCAGGGGAAGGCCGTGATGTCAAGCTGATCTGGTCGCTGGCCGACAGCACCGATACCTCATGGCAAAATCCGAGCGTGTTCGGACGCGGCATCTTTTTTGAGGTCGGGCGTACCGATATCCCGCAGCCAGGCGCTGCAACCGAATCCACCCCTGAACCGGAGGCCGAAGCAATGGCAGAATACGTGATCCGCGTTAATCAGGTCGGTTACTTCCCGTGGGGGATCAAGATCGCCGTTTATCCCACCGAGGCCGAAGTCGATGTGCCTGTTGAGTGGGCGCTGGTCGCTGTGGACGACGGCGCGCGTGTCGAAACAGGGCTGACGCAACCGAGTCTACGGGATCGTGCCAGCGGCGATATCGTCAATCTGATTGATTTTTCCGCCTTTACCACGCCGGGCACCTATCAGCTTCAGGCAGGCGATGCTTACAGCGCGCCCTTTGAGATTGGTGATGACATCTACCGTCAGCTTACCCATGACGCGCTGGCTTACTTCTATCACAATCGCACGGGCATTCCCATTGAGGCACAGTATGTGGGCGAGACATGGGCGCGCCCGGCGGGTCACGTGACCGATAACAACGTGACCTGCTTTAAAGGCGTGGACAACACAGGCAGAGAATGGCCCGGCTGTGATTACACGCTGGATGCCAGCGGCGGTTGGTATGATGCGGGCGATTTCGGCAAATATGTGGTGAACGGCGGCATTTCCGTCTGGACACTGCTCAACCTGTATGAATTTGACCCGGAGGCCTTTGGGGATGGATCGCTGAGCATCCCTGAAAACACCAATGATGTGCCGGACATCCTGGACGAAGCCCGCTGGGAGATGAACTTCCTGCTGGGGATGCAGGTGCCGCCCGGTCAGCCACAGGCGGGGATGGCGCATCATAAACTCCATGGGGTGCGCTGGGAAGGGCTGCCCATGCTGCCGCCTACTGAATGGGACAACGATAATGCGCACGCTAACCCGGCTGGAGGCCGTTACCTGATGCCGCCCAGCACGGCTGCCACGCTCAATCTGGCCGCGTCAGCAGCCCAGTGCGCGCGCCTGTGGCAGCCCTACGATGCCGAATTTGCCGCACGCTGTCTACAGGCGGCGGAAATTGCCTGGCAGGCAGCGCAGGACAACCCCGTATTCCTCTATGGCAATATCCCCGGTGAGGGCGGCGGGCCTTATGATGACTCCAATGTCCAGGATGAATTTTACTGGGCGGCGGTGGAACTCTACCTGACCACAGGCGACACGCAGTATTATGACCGCCTCAAAGCCTCACCCTATTTCCAGAATGGTGGCTGGCAGCCGGGCAAAGAATCCGCCATGTACTGGGGCGATGTGGCGATATTGGGGACGCTCTCACTGGCGCTGCATCATGACACACTGCCAGAAGCCGATTCCCAGATTGTGCGCGACCAGATCAGCCGCATCGCAGACGGTTATCTGAATATCATCGAAGGAGAAGGCTATCGCGTGCCCATGCCTGTGACAGGTTATTCTTGGGGGTCAAACTCCGGCGTGCTCAATAACGCGCTGGTGATGGCCTATGCACACCGCCTGACGGGCGACGAGCGTTATCTGGATGGCGTGATCCAGTCGATGGATTATGTACTGGGGCGCAATGGGTTGAATTTCAGCTTCGTTTCCGGTTATGGGACACACAGCATGATGCACCCGCATCACCGCTTCTGGGCAGGCGAGCCGGCCAATGGCTTCCCCTTCCCCCCACCGGGTGTGGTGGCGGGCGGCCCCAATGCGAACCCCTCCGACCCTGCCGCGCAGGTGCCACAAGTCGCGGGCCAGCCTACCTCCAGGCGTTACATTGACCACCGCGACTCGTACTCGACTAACGAAGTCACCATCAACTGGAACGCCCCACTGGCATGGGTGGCCGCTTATCTGCATGGGAATCATTGAGAGTATTAGTAAAGCTGCCTGAAACATGGGGGTAGGTGCAGGGGAGGGTCACAGACCCTCCCGCACCTTTTCAAATGACCACTCGGCAAAATCGATAAAGATAGCCTCCCAGAGAACATCCATAACAGGAGGTTACAATCTATAAAATCTGCTATACAATCTGATAAAGAAGTGGGTTGTAGGACCTCTTATCATGCGTAAGCTGCTTATCATTTCAATGCTCGTGTGTATCATGGGGGTGATGGTGCTGCCCACCTATGCCCAGGAGGGAGCCGCGCCAGATACCGACGCGCTGCTTGTCGCCCCGGAGCTGTTTCGTCAGGCTGCACAGTCGGTACAGAACGGTAATTACCGCCGTGCCCTGCTGGATTACAGCCTGTTCATTCTGCTGAACCCCACTGACAGCCAGGGTTATTATGCCCGTGCGCTGACCCATCAACTACTGGAAAACCCCGATCAATCCCTGCGTGATCTGGAGCAGGCGCTGGCCTTCGCCCCGGCGACATCTCCATACACCGCTCAGGTCTACCTGAACCGCGCCGGGCTGCATCTGAACCAGAATAATATTGAATCCGCCCTGTCCGACCTCAACACCTCGCTGGAACTCTCGCCCGATACACCCGATGCGCTGCTCACCCGCGCCAATGTGTATGCCTTCCAGGAGCGTTTTGAAGATGCGATTGCCGATTACACACGGGTGATTGCACTCCAGCCAACGGATATTCGCGCTTACAGCCAGCGCGGAATCCTGAATATGCGCCTGGGCAAACTGGAAGACGCGCTCAACGACTTCAACCGGGCACTCGATATTAACCCGCAAAACGGTGACATCTACATTAACCGGGCGCTGGTGTATAACCTGCAATCCGAATTTGAAAACGCCCTTTCCGACCTGGATAGCGCGCTGGGGTTGGTCCCACAAAATTCGGGCCTGTACCTGTTCCGCGGATCGATCAACACCCAGGCCAACCACCCGCGAGACGCGGCATCCGATTATCTGCAATGGATCGACAATACCCGCACCCGGCAGATCACGCCGACTGTAGAAGTGCCCATCAACCGTCCTTTTATAATTGACATGGGGCAGGGTTGGGTCTACAACCTCCCATTTGAGGCGGAGCGGGGGCAAACACTGAATATCATCGCCAACCGCCTGGATAACGCCGAGGCCGATCCGCTAGTGGTGCTGGTGGATGCCGAGCGCAGCCCGTTAGTAGCCGATGATGACAGCGGCGGGAACATGAATGCCGCCATCCAGAACTACTCTATCCCGGCAGATGGTGAATACATCCTGATCGTTGGCCATGCCGGGGGTGGCGCAAGTGGTCAGGTCGGCATTCTGCTCGGCCTGGATTAATAGAAATCGGTCGCCCAGCGCATGAGCGTGTAAAATGCTGCCGCGCCATTAAATGCTCCATAACGTCCCAGGGTCTGCTGTACAACCTGGGGCGTGGTTCTCCCACGCTGTCCATAAAAATAGTGATTTACGGCTGCCTGCAGTGCGACATCGTTTTCACCAATATAATGATAATCCCCCAGCGCACGGATGATGGCCCAGCCCGCTGTCCAACCGCCAATGCCTTTGATGGCGGTCAGAGCATTATAGACCTGTTCCGGCGGGCAGCCCTGTAGCATGGCCAGGTCGAGCGCACCTGTGGTTTCCTGCTGTGCCACATCAATTAAGACCTGCATTCGTCGAAACGTGATTTTTAGCG
The DNA here is from genome assembly GCA_041751455.1 of Anaerolineae bacterium. Lineage (GTDB taxonomy): Bacteria > Chloroflexota > Anaerolineae > Aggregatilineales > Phototrophicaceae > JAIOHN01. The sequence continues at coordinate 16,266 of JBGSXK010000112.1, read as the reverse complement.
GAGTCAGCATCTCCACACTGACAGCGGCCAGTTGTGCTGGGCGTGGGAAGGTGTAGAACAGCTCACCCTTGTAAGCGATGCTGTTATCCGCCCATTGTACCAGCCAGCGTTCTCCTTTCTGTGCCTGCCGCAGCGTGATCTGCTGCTCGATGACGGTCGTCACCAGCGCCTCGAACAGGGTTTCCGCCCGCACATGCTTTAAGCCATATAACGGCTGCACGATGCCCCACAGAATGGGGTCTGCCTGTGCCCGCACGTAAAAAGGACGCAGGTCGCCCTCAACGCCCAGCATATGGCTGACGCGCCTCAGAATCGCCTCATGCGCCACCACGCCGTCCTGCGCGACCAGATAAACACGCAGTTCCGGCTGGTCTGGTGTGCCATGCCCGGTCACACGCACCAGGACGGTCTGCTCTCCAAAACGTAAGGCACGCCAGTACGCGCCTTCGCGCATTACATCCAGTACCGTGTGATACTGGAGCGCAGCAATGGCCTTCTGGAAATCGTAAGGCGGCAGGGGGTAGAGCGTGCCAATAAGCATCATGCGGGTGGCAGAAAATCAAGCTGGTCGATTAATGTCTGAATGGCGGGCGGTAATAGGGTCTGGGGCATGGTCATGCAGCCTATCCACGGGTAATGCGTCTATTCTAACATCAGCCCGTTTGCCGGGTAAAGCTGCCTGAATTAATGGTGAAAGGTCGCACTGCCCGCCAGCAAACGAAGCACCTGCTGCACCCCCAGCCCATAATCATAACGAAAATCGACCGGAGCCAGCCAGGTTTCATCGGTGGGTAGTGGGCAGGTCTCCGTCAGCACCGGCTGAATGAGCTTGCCCGCGCGGGCGGAATAAAGCCATTCTGCTTTAAGATCGCTGGACTCCAGCGCGGCGGGCGAAAGCACGACCAGCATCAGCCCGCAGGCAGAAAGCGCATCACGTATGGCCGTATACCAGTCGGCTTCATCGGGTATGTCTGTCAGGTCAAGCCAGGTATTCACGCCACCTGCGCGCAGACTGTTGGCGAGGTTGAAGGCGAAAAGCTCATCGGAGCGGGCATAACTGATGAAGACACCCCGTACTGCGGCGCGCTGGACTTCCAGTGGGGTGTTTAACTGCGTCAGGGCCTCGCGCAGGCGTATATCGGCCGGGTTCAGACTCAGGGCCTGCCGCAGGGCCGCCCGCTTATGTTCAATATGCCCGGCCACATAGGCCAACCATGCCCAGGCCTGCGCATTCCCTGGCTCCAGTATCACCAACTGCTCGATCATCTGCCGGGCGGCGGCCTGTTCACCGCGCCGGAAAAGCTGGATAGCCGCTGTCAGCGAGGGCCGTTCGCCGCGCATCAAACCACTCATGATCATTCGCCTTAGCTTATAACGCCTCGATATAACTATGATAACACCTTCCCTGGTGAAAGGGTCAGGCGAACTTGTTGTTACAGAATCGTGCAGGTTGGTGAGAAAACTACACTATGCCCTGCCGGCTTCCTGAGACGTTGATAGAGTTTGTGTGACGTGAAAGCGTCTTAGAAGAAATGTTGCAACGAAGCAGTGATTACGCTAAGCCAGCGGCTTGCGCGTGGGGATGCCCGGGGGGCGTGGATAAGAGGCCGGTGTGGGCGTGACTTTCTCGATCACCACCAGATAATGGGATTCGGCGACACCAGGCAGCGACACCGTGACCACTTCGCTGACTCGCCCGCCAAGCAGGTTGAGCGCCCGCCCGGCATCCTTGACTTCCTCGTACACCGTACGCCCTTTCATGGCGATACAGTACCCACCCACCTTCGCCAGCGGCAGCAGGTATTCCACCAGCGCGGGCAGACGTGTCACCGCACGCGCCAGTACCACATCATAAGCCGCCCGGTGCGCGGGCATCTGCCCGGCTTCCTCCGCCCGTGCGCGCAGCGTAGTGACATCCACCAGCCCCAATGCCGCAATCACATGATCAAGAAAATCGACTTTCTTACCTGTTGCTTCCAGCAGGGTGAGGTGAATACCTGGAAAAGCGATCTTCAACGGCAGGCCGGGAAAGCCCGCCCCGGTGCCGACATCAATTACCCGCTGGCCGGGCAGCATCAGCACCGCCTGCGCCACCGAGAGCGAATCCAGAAAATGGCGTACCTGTATCCCGGTCTCGTCGGTGATGGCCGTCAGATTGGTATGACTGTTCCAGGCCGCCAGCTCGCGGGCGTAGGCGGCAAATTGCGTGACCTGGGCTTCGCTGAGCGGCAGGCCAAACTGCTCGGTGGATTGTTGGGCAAGAGTGAACATGCTTCTTTAGCCAGGTGAGTTTGGCTGTAGGGACACTGCACAGCGCCCCTACAGCAGCCAGTTATTCCAGCGGACGGCTGTACATCGTATTATAGGTATCGACCCTCGTGCCGAAGGGATTGCGCTGAATCTGGAAGGTGCAGTTGCTGTAAATTTCCGGGTTATCCGTGCCAGGGCCATATTCAGCAAAGCCATCGGTGGTCACTTCGTCCCAGGTCAGGCGGAATTCGATGCCATAAGTGCCGGGTGAGAGGCGGCCCAACTGGGAATAATAGAATACCCAGTAATTATTGGTGCGCCGCTCAATAGGGCTGACCTGAACATAATTGAACGGGACAGTATTGAAGCGAATATCATAATTGGCTTTTGCGATATGATCCTGCACCTGCGCTTCGGTGCGCGCGTACCACGACCAGAAAATCGTGATGCTGTCGGTATCGTAAAGGATGCCTGGGGCAGACCGGTTGCCGTACATATTGCATTCCGCGAAAATCACGCCGGGGGTATCGGAGCGCCCCACCGTGCGTGGCACACCAATCACCACCGGGGGTTCTGGCGTACTGCTGAGGAAGTTGGCATTGATGACCCCGCCGAAGGGCGACAGAATACCCTCACTGCTGCTGGTAGCTTCACCTGTGCCGCCGCTGCCACTACCCGCGTCCTCGCTGCTGCCAGTGGGGTTTTGCGGGCTGCTGCAACCGTCCTGGAGATCATTGACGGTGGTTTCATAAATGGTGCTGTCCGGGTTGTTCTCACGCGCGATGACCACTCTGGCACTGGCGGTCGCGCCTGCACCTAGCGTGAAACTGTTGCTGTAGGTAATACGTTCGCTGAAGGCATACGCGCCATTGACTGCCACCCGTCGCAGCGCAGTGATGGCCTCGCCTGTCCCACCCGCGCCGGAGAACACCTGATAGTACACATCAAAACCCGGTTCCATCGTACCGGAGAGGTTCATCACTACTTCAGTCTCGCAGGCGACGAAGAAGATGGTGACATTCGACGATTCCTGATTGGTCGTGGTGGTGGTGGTATCCTGCGCCAGCAGCGCTGATACGCCGGAAAGCAGTAAGGCACAACACACAAGGGAAACAATTCTTTTCACAGCATCTACTCCTCATCACTTGGCCTGTCCTGTTGAGTTTATTATCCGGCGGCCGGATCGGTTTAAGGCTCAGGCAGACAGTTGAGTTTTAGGCTAAAAGTTCATGGCTGATCGCTAAAAGCTGACGACTGTAACTATAATTGATATTTCACAACCTGCCAATCCTGGCCTAGAATGGAAATGCTGCGTGCCGATTGACAATTACACGCGACTCCAGCTATGAGAGGCACGTTGACGCGGCACTCTGAAATTTGTGGATATGCAGCACAGGCTGCTTTTAGACCAGAAGGAAACCCAACCGTGAGCCATCCAACTATTGTCGTCCTTGAGGGCGACGAGACCGGGCAGGAGCTTCTCGACGAGGCGCTGCGCGTCCTCGACCCGCAGGTGACCCGCTGCTCGTTGAACTTCGAGACTTTCGATCTCTCGTTAGAAAACCGCCGTAAAACCAAAAATGTGGTGGTGCATGACGCGGCGGAACGCATTAAACAGACGGGATTAGGCATCAAAGCGGCTACGATCACCCCCGGCGACCCGGACGATGTGGGCAGCCCCAACGCTCTGCTGCGCGAGCTGATTAATGGCCAGGTGATCCTGCGCACAGGGCGGCGTATTCCGTCGGTGCGTCCGCTGGCCGGGGTTCATGCACCCATCTCCGTCGTGCGTATGGCGGTGGACGGCGCGTACAACGCCAAAGAATGGCGCGAAGGCAGCGATCTGGACGAAATAGCCTACAGCACACAGCGGCTTTCCCGCCGCACCTGCCGCGCAGTGGCCGAGTTCACCTTTCGTTATGCCAAGCGCAACAACGCCAAAGTCTTCGGCGGGCCAAAGTTCACCGTCAGCCCGGTCTATGAAGGCATGTTCAAGGAAGAACTGGATGCCGCCCATGTCCGTCATCCCGAAGTCACTTACGACCCGCAGTTGATTGATGCCACGCTGGCGCTGCTGCTGGAAACCACGGGCGAGGCGCTGGTAATCCCCACTCTGAACCGTGACGGCGATATGCTCAGCGATCTGGTGATTAAGATGTTTGGCACGATTGCCGGGGCGGAATCGATCATTTTCAGCTTCGACGAGAACTTTGATGTGAAGATCGCGCTGACCGAAGCGCCGCACGGCACCGCACCCAGTCTGCAAGGCAAGAACATCGCCAACCCGATGGCCATGATCCTGGCCGCAGGGGCAGTCCTGCGTTATATCCGCACGGAAAAGGCGACTACGGCCAGCCGCGCCATTTACGAAGCGGCGCTGGAATCAGTCTATGATGGCATCCGCACACCAGACCTGGGTGGCCAGACTACCACCACAGACTTCACCAACGAGGTCATTCGGCGGGTGCAGGCGAAGCTGGAGGTGTGGGACGCATTGGGGGAATAACGCAACGATGATGGGGCATAGCACGGCTGTGCCCCTGTCCTCGCCTCTCTTTCATCAACTTCCTAATAGGCCTTTTGTCACCTCCTGGCATTTCACAAGGCAACATTAATCCAATATTGCGCAATCATTGTTATAATTCCAAAAGTTAATGTTAGCGAGGATGGCTATGCTTCAGACAATAGAACTTGGCCCACATTTAAATATCGCAGCCCCGGACTTCCGGCTGTATAACCATGAAAATCGTCAGAACAGCCTGCGTGACCTGATGGGAGAACGCGGCCTGCTGATAGGGTTTACCGGTGACCTGTGGCAGCCAGCGAGTGTGCGCCGTATCCTGTGGTTACAGCGTCACGCGACTCGTTTTATGCGCCAGGGCGTAAACATTGCCCTGCTCATTTGTGACAAGCCGCACACGCTTTATGGCTTCTATCACAGCACGGTGACTCCCCTCAGCTTCCCACTGCTGGCCGATGTCCAGCGCGATGTGCATTATGCCTTCAATATGGAACGCTACTCCGGGTTGGTGCTGGTGGATTACCGCCACTTCATCCGTGACAAATGGCTGGTGCCGGATGAGCGCATCTGGCCGCGCGAACAGGAGCTTCTTCACGCATTCGATTTGTTATAACCCCCGTATACAGGTTAAACTCCACAACATTCAGGGGCGAGGCTCGTGAGGGTCTCCCCTTTTAATTTATGCCTTGCGCAGGGGCTTTGTTTGTGGACCAGCAATTTGAACAGGATATGAATACCTTATGGGGTCTGATCTTCGCTATCGTGGCCGATGGCGAGAAACGGCTGGCCGCGCATATGGCCGCGCACGATCTTACCCCGCCGCAGTTTTATGTCCTCAAAACGCTGGTAGAACACAATGGGCGCTGTCCTATCGGACAAATCGCGCGGCAGCATCACCTGACCAACGCCACCATGACCGGGCTGGTTAACCGTCTGGAAGCGCTCAAGCTGGTGCAGCGCGAACGCAACCCGAGCGACCTGCGCTCGGTGCATGTGCTGCTGACCCCACAGGGGCAGGAACGCTTCCTGGCCGTACAAAACGACCTGCTCAACCAGCTCAAGTCTCTGCTGGCCCTCACCAGCCCGGCAGAACGTGAGGAACTGATTGACTTCCTGGGGCGTTACGTGACCTTCGTCACTCAACTGCTGCCGGTAGAGAATATCAAAAGCTAGCGTAGCATCTTCCTCACCCTGCCTCGCTCCATCTCAACACCTGTTCAGATGGCCTCTAAATCGTGAGTTGATCATAGAGCATTTCCTGCGTGAGCGTAGGCACGACAGTATAACGACTTTGCAGCGTGAGCGAAGCAGCAGTCACACCCAGGCGCATTGCCTCATCGACCGGCACGTCATTCAACAGGCCGAAGATCACCGCGCCTGAGAACGCATCTCCCGCCCCGGTGGGATCAGTTACCCTGGTATTGATGGCTGTAATAAAACCGCCGCCGCTGCTATCCGCATAGGCCAGACCCTGTTCGCCCACCGTCACCACCGCGATCTGTGTGCCCATAGAGACCAGATGGCGGGCCGCATTAATGGCGGTTTCACGATCATGTGCCGGGTTTTCCAGGCCGCAGAGGGCAGTGGTCTCTGCCGCATTGGGCGACACCATGTACATCTGGTGCAGATAGGGGCAGAAGCGCCCGGCCAGCAGCGGAGAAGTCGGATCGCCAGATACACGCACACGATAGCGCTCGGCCAGCTCGAACACCACAGCCAGCGCGGCCTCGCTCAGGGTCGCGTCAATGACCACCATTTCCGCCCCGGCAAACCATGACTCATGTGCCCGCAGGTAATCCGCATCCACATACTGCATGATATGGTAATCTGTAAGCGTGGTCAGGGGTTCGCCATCTGGCCGCAGCAGAGTGATGAGTGCCGCTGTCGCCGCGCCCGGTACCACCCGCACCTGTTCACAGTCGATCCCGGCAGCCCTGCATTTGCGCAGGATCTGCTTGCCATTGGAATCTCGCCCCACTGCCGAGAGCAAGACTGCCCTGACTTCCAGGCGTGCCAGGTTTTCGGCAATATTGCGCGCCACCCCGCCTGCACTGCTGCGAATACGACCGGGATGGATGGCTTCCCATTCGAGATCAGCCTCCGGTCGCCCTTGAATATCTGTCACTGCGGAACCGACCACCAGCACATATCCGTCGTCCATGCGGAGACTCCTTGTTCTCGCTTCCGGTCGTTTGTCGGGTAGCGGACTTTTCTTATGGCTTTCATGCCCGGCAGTTTGATTGTGACCCGTTTTTCATGGCGCGTCAAACGCAAAAAGTACCGTTTTGGGCATGTACTTTGGCGGGCCTGTACAAAAGTAGGGGTAAAGTCCGCACAGAGGGACGAAGATTTTGCCACCTCGTTTCAGGTATTGTTGAGGATAGAGATCAAAAACGGAGCAGGAGCAAGTCTTCATGACCACACATCACACAGCACTCATTACCGGGGCTTCACGCGGGCTGGGGCTGGCGCTGGCCCACGCCCTGGCGGTGAAGGGCTGGCGGCTTATCATCAATGCACGTGGGGCAGACGCGCTGGAAACCGCCCGCACGGCACTGGCGGATCACACCCAGGTTATTGCGCTGGCCGGGGATGTTACCAACCCGGCACATTGTGCAGCGCTGGCCGAGGCAGCACAATCGCTGGGTGGGCTGGATGTGTTGGTAAACAATGCCAGTATCCTCGGCCCCAGTCCCCAGCCTAATCTGCTCGATTACCCGCTGGACGTGCTGGAAGCGGTTTACCGCGCCAATGTCATCGCACCACTGGGGGTACTTCAGGCCGTGCAGCACACGTTGAGGCCGGGTACGAAGATTATCAACATCAGCAGTGATGCGGGTGTCGAGCCTTACGCGGGCTGGGGCGGCTATGGAAGCAGCAAGGCGGCGCTGGAACACCTCTCCGCCATTTTCGCCAGCGAAAATCCTGACCTGCGTGTTTACTGGGTAGATCCCGGCGACATGCGTACCCAGATGCACCAGGAAGCCTTTCCCGGAGAGGACATCAGCGACAGGCCGGAGCCAGAAATCAGCGTGCCCGGTTTGCTCAGCCTGATCGAGGGCGATCACGCCAGCGGGCGTTATGTGGCACGCCAGGTGAATGCGCCACAGGCGGTGCAGCAATGAGCTTCGGCAGCACACTGGATAAACTGACCGTACCCGGAATACTGGATTTCAGCCTGCCGCCAGCACTGGAAGCCAGCGAACCCCCAGAGGCACGCGGCCTTGCTCGTGATGAAGTGCGGCTGATGGTGTCCTCGCTGGCCGCAGACACGGTAGAACATGCACAGTTCCGCGATCTGCCCGATTACCTGCGTCCCGGCGACCTGCTGGTCATTAACACCAGCGGTACACTCAACGCGGCCCTGGTCGCCACCCGTGCTGATGGCGAACGCTACGAACTGCACCTTTCCAGCCGCCTGCCCGCGCATGTATGGATCGTGGAAATGCGCCGTATCGCAGGCCATAAGACCCTGCCGTTCTACGACGCAACCCCTGGCGAGACTTTCAGCCTGCCTGCGGGCGCATCAGTGACGCTGCACACGCCTCACAACAGCCAGCCCGGCCCAAAGCGGCTGTGGATCGCCACGCTGTCGCTGCCTTATGATCTGCACGCCTACCTGAACGAACACGGTTTCCCTATTCGTTATGGCTATGTGCATGAGGCATGGCCGCTGGATTATTATCAGACGGTCTATGTCACTGAACCCGGCAGCGCAGAGATGCCTTCCGCCGGGCGGGCCTTCACGCCGGAACTCATCACGCGGCTGGTCGCGCATGGCATACAGATTGCCCCGCTGATTTTGCACACAGGTGTTGCCAGCCTGGAAGCTCACGAACCACCTTACGAGGAGTATTATCGTATTGCGCCGGAGACTGCACAGATGGTCAATACAGCGCGGCGCGCTGGCCGGCGCATTATCGCCGTGGGGACTACCGCCGTGCGCGCGCTGGAAACTGTCACCACCCAGGACGGCGTTACCCATCCTGGCGAAGGCTGGACGCGGCTGGTCATCACACCGGCACGCGGTCTGCGCGCCGTGAACGGGCTGCTGACAGGTCTGCACGAGCCACAGGCGACGCATCTCGCCATGCTGCAAGCGCTGACACACTGCCCCACAGGGGAATGTGATCATCTGGCGCTGGCCTATCATGAAGCACTGGCACACGGTTATCTATGGCACGAATTCGGAGATTTGCATCTGCTCCTGCCCTAGCAGGGCGCGGCGTGTGGTCAGCGTGACTCGATGGTTTGCCAGCCCGCCGAATGTGCGTTACGCGCCTCCCATTCCCGCCGCAGCAGGCCGTAAAGCAGCATATCATGACGCTTGCCATCACGGTGCAGATATTCGCGGTACGCACCCTCACGCTGGAAACCGATTCTTTCGTAAAGCGCGATGGCGCGCTCGTTATAGCTGAACACGGTCAGGTGAACTCCGTGCAGGTTCAGCTCATGGAAGGCGAATTGCAGCGCCAGCTCCAATGCTTCGCGGCCATACCCCTGTCCCCATTGTTCACGCCTGCCAATGGCAAGTCCCAACCCGGTGCTGCCATGTGCCCACTGTATGCCGTCCAGCTCGACCCAGCCAATAAGCGTCTCACTCAGCAGCAGCCGAACGCCAAACAGAAAATTATTGCGCGCTTTTTGCCCGCTTTCCAGCCAGCGCGTAATCTCCTCAATGCTGCGCGGTTGCGCCGGGGAAGCATCCAGCAGACGCAGAAAGTCGGTATCCTGCTCCCAACTGGCGATCACAGGCACATCATCGCGGTGGAGTGCGGTCAACTCTACCCGTTCGCCTCGTAACAGACTGCTGCTCATCTTGACCACCTGTTTTATGCTCATGCTGGAGTCCGCTGGCCTTACAAAGCACAAGGGCGCAGCACTGCTGCGCCCTTACAATAATGATAGAAGTTGGCTGTCAGTCGCCCAGCGCGGGTGCTGGCCCGGTGTTCAGGCCCGGCAGCATCGTGCCGTTCATCACTTCTTCAAAGGCCGTGCGATCAAGCGTTTCCTGCTCGATCAGGATCTGCGCCATCACATCCAGCCGGGCGCGATTATCCAGGAGCAGAGTTTTGGCGCGGTTATAGCAGGTCTCGACAATCCGCTTCACTTCCTTGTCGATCTGCTCCGCCGCTTCCTCGCTGTAATCGCGCTGCTCGCCGATCTCGCGTCCCAGGAACATGGAGCTGGTGCCCCCGCCAAAGGTACGCGGCCCCAGCAGGTCGCTCATGCCAAACTGTGTCACCATACGTCGAGCCATAATAGTGGCATGGGACAGGTCACTGCTGGCCCCGGTGGTAAACTGGTTAAAGACGATTTCCTCAGCGGCACGGCCACCCATCAGGGCGACAATCTCGTCCTCGAACTGGTCGCGCGACTTGAAGAACACATCTTCTTCCGGCAGCGACAGCACATACCCGCCTGCGCGCCCGCGTGGGACAATCGTGACTTTATGCAGCGGGTTAGCGTGTTCCAGCACGTGATGCAGAATCGCATGACCAGACTCGTGATAGGCCACCGTGCGCTTCTCTTTGGGGGAGATCACGCGCGTTTTACGCTCTGGTCCCATGATGACGCGCTCCATACTTTCCTGGAGTTCGCTCATGCCGATGGTCTTCTTATTACGGCGGGCGGTCAGAATAGCCGCCTCATTGATGAGGTTTTCCAGGTCTGCGCCGGAAAAACCAGGGGTGATTTTGGCGATGGCCTGCAAATCAGCATCGGCTGACAACGGTTTGCCCTTGGCATGAACTTTGAGGATGTCCAGCCGACCAGCGACATCGGGGTTATCCATCGTCACCTTACGGTCAAAACGCCCAGGCCGCAGCAGCGCCGGATCAAGGATATCCGGGCGGTTGGTCGCCGCGACGACAATCACATTAGTGCCTGTCTCGAAACCGTCCATCTCCACCAGAATCTGATTGAGCGTTTGCTCGCGCTCGTCATGACCGCCGCCCAGCCCTGCGCCACGATGCCGGCCTACCGCATCAATTTCGTCCACAAAGATGATCGACGGCGACTCCGACTTGGCACGCTCGAAGAGGTCACGAACACGGCTGGCACCCACGCCCACAAACATCTCAACAAATTCTGAACCGGAAATACTGAAAAAGGGCACCCCAGCCTCACCCGCTACTGCGCGCGCCATCAGCGTCTTGCCGGTACCGGGCGGGCCTACCATCAGTACACCTTTCGGAATGCGCGCCCCCAGGCGGATAAACTTCTCAGGCTCTTTAAGGAACTCCACGATTTCCGCCAGTTCCTCTTTGGCTTCCTCTGCCCCGGCGACATCGGAGAATGTCACCTGTGGGCGTTCCATATCGCGCGTAACCCGTGCCCGGCTGCGGCCAAAGCTCATCGCCTGGTCCTGCCCGGTGCGAACCGAGCGCATCATGCGCCATAACAGCCAGATAATAATCAGCGTGGGCACCACTGCAATAAGAAGCTGGAACAGAATACCGCTGGTATTGTCTCCCGGCTGCTCTGCAAAGACCACCGCTTTGATCTGATCATCCGTAACGCCAAAAGTACGCAGGCTGTTAAACAGGTCGGTCTCGCGTTCCTTATAATAGACAGCCGTTGTCCGGTCCCGGTATTGGATAATTACGTCCTGTCCGCCCCGCACCGTAAGCTCCTGAACAAGGTTGCGCTGAACATCACGCGCCAGTTCATTCAAGGGAACACGATTGTTGCTCTGGAAATTACCAGGGCTGCCAAACGTAAGCACGAACAGAAGAAGCACCACCACACCCATGATGATCCAGAGGCGCTGCGCATTTTTGTTCGAGAAGGGCGAGTTGTTATTGTTTTCTGGCGGAGGTCTGTTATTCACACGTGTTTCTCCACATAACTATAAGACAGCCATTTTAATCATAGTGGCTGGCTGAACGAGCGTCAAATAAGAAAAGCGATAGAGCAGAACCGACAATCCATGGCGCTGCCCAGCTTTTCTATAGCAATGAGAACACAATCTGGGGACAAATCATCATGCTCCTGTACATTTTCCATTATACGACGATTTCGCCAGGAATAGAAACGTAAAATTTTTCTAACGTCAACCTGATAAGAAAGCAGTTGCAGAATTAAGTAGATTATAATATGCTTGACTCAGCCGGATCGGAGTTCCACTGCATGGTTATCTGCCCTAATTGCAAACGCACCAATGAAGACCAGGCCAAGATATGCCCATACTGCGGCCAACCTTTGGAACTGGCGGAGCACATCTCCACCCGCAACCTGGAAGATGCCGATTTTGAAGAAGGCCGTCCCCAGTGGGGCACCGCGCGTTTTGATAACCGCACCTACCTGACCATCGTTGTGCGCGATACACGCGAACAACTGGATTATGTCTTTGAGCATATGAGTGAGTTGGTGCTGGGGCGCACAGACCCGGAAACAGGCGAAACACCAGAGATCGACCTGGCCCCACATGGTGCCACGGAAAAAGGCGTTTCGCGCCGTCATGCTATCATTGCCCTGCGTGATAACCAGCTTAACCTGATCGACCTGGGCAGCCCCAATGGCTCTTATATTAATGGGCAGCGCGTCGCCGCCAACGAGTCGCGCCTGCTGCGTGACGGCGACGAAATAAGACTTGGACATCTTGTCCTGAGCATCACCTTTTCCCGCCCTTAACCCGCTTTTATCCTCTAAACAATCTTTATGTAGTAAAATTCTAGTGAACCGTGCAATTATTTGATTGTTGATGTTGGCTATAGATTTACCGCCATTTATATTGCACGATGAGGACAGCTGTCCACAAATCCCTGTTCAGGAGGGATATAATGTCTGAAGAATCATATTACAAACTCTCATATCTGCAGGGTGTGCAGGCTTTCCAGAACGCCAGAGCAAAAGCCTTCTGGCAGGAAGTTATCGGCCTGCTGCGCGGTAAACCGGCAGAGTTACTGAGTTTCGATGACATCAAAACGCGCCTGCGTCTGCGCGAGGAAAGCTACAAGGGCCTGCAAGAGGTGCCGTTGGATCACATTGTCGGCAGCGTGGGGCGCTACCGCGATTTTACGGGTGGCTTCCTGCCCAAGCGCGGCAAAATGCAGGAGCGCTGGAGCCGTGTTTATGCCCATACCACGGGGATGCAGGGCCTGCCCCCGGTAGAACTCTACAAGATTGATGATGTGTACTTCGTGCGCGATGGCAACCATCGGGTATCGGTGGCGCGGCAAATGGGTCATAAGACTATCGAAGCACATGTTACCGAACTGCCCACGTCAATTGACCTGGAACCTGGCATGACCGCCGAAGAACTGGATGCGGCAACGGCTTACGCGGCTTTCCTGGATGAAACACGGCTTAACTACATACGCCACCATCACCAGCCCATTACCCTCAGCGAACCTTCGCGTTATACCGACCTGCTGGGGCACGTTTACCTGCACAAGAAAGCGCTGGAAATGCAGAGCGACACACCCTATACGCTGGAACAGGCCACAGCGGACTGGTACGATAATGTTTACCGCCCGGCGGTGACACTCATCCGCAAGTACAACGTGCTGCAATATTTCCCCAATCGTACCGAAGGCGATCTTTACCTGTGGATGGTCGAGCATCTGGCCGAGGTCAAAGAGGAATTTGGCGAGGAGACCACCACCCGCAGCTTCAGCCATGCCCTGGTAGACCTGCTGGCGGAGCAGAAAAAGCCTGTACCGCAGGACCTCATCGCAGAGGATGATGACTCAGTGATCCTCGCCCGTGCCGAAGTTCAGGCCGCGCTGGAAGAATACAAGAGGAAGCAGGAGGCGGAGAAGAACGGTCATAGGCTCTAACCCCGGGACTGGTTTTCACCCCCATCGGGTGATAGCATACACTCCGCAATATTGAATCTGGTGCAGGGAAGGGATTGAATCCTCCCCTGCGAAGTCCATTTTTCCCACATAGAAAGCAGCGAAAGCATGTCTCGCAAACCACTCATCGTAATCCCGGTTGAAGCCCCGGTTCAACAGGCTGCGTTTGATCTGACAGCGACACTGGTGGAAGCGATCTCGGCCAGTGGAGAGATGTTACAGGATGGCGATGTGCTGGCCATTTCCAGCAAATATGCCGCCATTAGTGAAGGGCGTATCGTTGCGCTGACGGATGTAGTCGCCACCCCAGAGGCCGAGCAGATCGCCCAGCGTTATCATATGAATCCAGGCATTGTACAGCTTGTAATGCAGGAGGCCGATCATATCTTCGGCGGTATCGAGGGTTTCCTGCTGACTGTAAAAGATGGCATCCTCTCGCCCAATGCCGGGCTGGATCGTTCCAACATTCCCAGCGGCTATGTCGTGCTGTTCCCGGCAGACCCCTACACGCTGGCCGCGCAAATCCGGCAGGAGATGCGGTCACGGTTGGGGGTGACTGCGGGTGTGATTTTGACCGATAGCTGGTTGATGCCGGGTCGCCTGGGCACATCGGGCGTAGCGCTGGCCACAGCGGGCTTTTCGCCGGTGCAGGATGAACGTGGCAAGGAAGACCTGTTCGGCAACCCGATGCAGGTCACGCAGCGCGGTATCGCCGACTCGATCTGTGTCTGCGCGCAAATGGTCATGGGCGAGCGCGACGAAGCCACACCGATTGCCATCGTGCGTAATACCGGCGTGACGATGACCGACGACCCGGTTACCGTGGCGGATGTGGCAATTGACTGGCCGATGTGCATTTATGTCGAGTCGCTGACGACCGGGTTACTGGAAGATAATCTGGCACGCGCCAGAACCAACGGGCGCGGCTAACCCCACAGCGCCCGCAGGAAGAAGGCCAGATTAGCCGGACGCTCGGCCAGGCGGCGCATAAAATAGGGATACCACGCTTCGCCAAACGGCACGTAGACCCGCATTTTATAACCCTGCGCGGCGAGTTCTGTCTGCCTTACTGTGCGAATGCCATAGAGCATCTGGAATTCATAACGCTCTGCCGGGGTGTGATGTCGCTGAATAGAGTCCTGCGCCGCCTGAATCATAGGTTCATCATGGGTGGCGATACACAGGTACGCGCTGGTGGGCGTGCTGAGGTAAGCATCCGTCAGTTGGATAAAATTCGCGTCCACCTCGGCCTTCGTGGGGAAGGCCACTTCCGGTGGTTCAAGGTATGCGCCTTTACACAACCGGATATGCGCGTTTTCGGCGGCCATTTGGTGCATGTCCTCGGCGCTGCGATAAAGATAAGCCTGAATGACTGTGCCCACATTATCGAAGCCATACTCATCGCGCATAGTGCGATAGATGCGCAGCGTCGTTTCAGTATAGGCGCTGCTTTCCATATCGATGGTAACGGGGAGCCGGTAGGCCTGGGCGGTAGTCAGGATGGCACGCAGGTTAGTCTGGCACAGCTCTTCGCTGATGTCTAAGCCCAGATGCGTGAGCTTGAGCGAAGCACCTGCCTGAAGCTGCCGGGCATGAATCTGTTCCAGCAGCGCACGATAAGTCGCCACAACTTCATGGGTGTCTTCGGCGCTGGCGACACTCTCCCCCAGGTAATCCAGCGTCACCCGCAGCCCTTGCTGGTTAAGCTGCTGCGTCACCCGCAGCGCTTCTTCCAGGGTTTCCCCGGCCACAAAACGCAGCGCGACCCGCCGCGCCAGCCCCAGGTGTGTGACGATATTTCTGGCCCATCCAGCAGTGGAAAGATAGAGCAGCGGCCTGCGCAGCATTCATGGATTCCCGCATAAATTCGCTGCCGCTATTTTAGCCGTTTACTGCAAATTTTGCTCACTGATGGTGCTCTGGCAGTTCTGGCAGTTCCACAGACGCACCACAGGATCAATACCTGCCGCCTGGGCCACACGCTGTGGCCAGTGCTGCACCCCGGAATAACTAAAACTTGTGATCTGGCCGCAGCTTGGGCAATGTGCCTGACGCTCAGGTAGAATCAGAGTGCCAGTATCAGTATAAGTCGGTTTTGAGACGAACACGCCATAACCTCCATCATGATGTTCTATGACTATATGTCTTTAGACGTGTATTTTCTCACTGAAGTTGCTTGTGTAGGGATTTCATGACAAGTGCGTGGGGCAGGCGTAGGTTTTTTAACAAAACGCGCCAGCCAGGCAGGCGCGTCACCGGGGCGACCTGCAAGATCGCCCCGGTTGGTATGGGATTATCTGCTCAACTGGCCGCGCACCGCCCCTGCCGGGAAGGACGCGTTATGCACATTGACGTAGTAGTTTTCCGGGTTCAGCAGGATGGCTTTGATGAGGGCACGGTCTACGTTAAAGACACAGCCGCTTGAGCTGCCGCTGGTGGGCGGGGTGAGGCCTACCACCACCGGGCCAGCCGTGCCTGCTGCGCCTACATGAATATGCGCGGCGGTGGCCGGGTCAATATCGCTCACGTGCAGCTCGAAGCACACTTCGCCCTGGCCGTGATTCAGGGTGATGAGCGCGGTGCCTGTACCATCCGGGTCGCCAGGGCCGGGGAACTCGCTGGGGCCATCCATGTCAGTGGCGAGCGGCCGGCCACCGTGTGGCGCGCCGTCAATTTTCTTTGCGGTCACCAACC
>JBGSXK010000111.1:0-5192 GCA_041751455.1 Anaerolineae bacterium | reverse complement strand
CACGGTCAGCAGCGCCAGCATCAACAGCGCCACTGCTGCCGCGCGTGCTATGAGCCGGGTAAAAGGCAGCACACTCAAGGCCACCACACCGCCTGCGTATCATTGGCAGGGTGAGTCGTCAGGCGCTGCAAATGCTGGCCGTCCGCCTGGACGATAAACAGATCAAAGTTGTTGTCCATCCACGCCTCAAAGATGATGTGCTGGCCGTCTGGCGACCACTGCGGCAGCGCCGCGTCGTAGGGATGCTCTACCAGCAGACGCGCGTTGTCCTCACAGCCGCCCGGCAGCGTGTCACAGTCCGCATCCATCACATAGATATCCCAGGTCTCGCCCCGACCAGAGGCAAAGGCAATCTCGCGGCCATTGGGCGACCAGTTTGCACTCCAATCCGGGGTATTGTTCACGGTCAGGCGGGTCAGGTCACTGCCATCCGGGTTCACCCGGAAAATTTCGTAGTATTCATAACGCGCCGATTCAAACAAAAGCTGTGTACTGTCTGGCGACCACGCCGGAGAACGGTCAGCGGCGGCGTGATGGGTGATGCGTTGCGGGTCACAGGTGGTGGGTGCATCCAGGCAGGCAGTCTCCATCACAAAGATTTCCAGGTTGCCCGTGCGCGTGGAATCAAAAGCGACATACTGGCCATCAGGCGACCATGCGAGGTTGCCATCACGGCCGTCCGTCTCGGTGATCTGACGGATATTTGTGCCGTTAGGGTTCATGATAAAGATATTCCAGCGGCCGTTTTCACGGTTGGAGTAGAAACTTAACGTGCGGCCATCGGGCGACCAGGCCGGGCGGCGGTCTGTCGCCTGTGTATGTGTCAGCCGGCGCAGATAATCCCGATCAATATCCAGCAGATACAGGTCTGAACTGCCCGCCCGCTCCGAGGCAAACACGATGCTGCCGCGTCCGGCCAGCCCCCCTGCCTGTGAGATCACCCCGGTGAGCAGCAGCAGCCCCAGCATCAGGCCGATCATGACCATCTGCACCCGCAGCACCAGCGCGCCCCAGCAACCAGCCACCATTCAGGGCCGCCAGACCGGGAACAATGCATCACCTGCACCATTGGTCAGACGGCGCACACACGCCGCCGCCGGATCAGCACAGCCCTCCGGCAGCAGGTAAAGCTGCCAGCGCCCCTCACGATTAGACATCAAAGCCGTTTGCCTGCCGTCGGGCGACCACACCGCACCACCCTCAAAGACTTCGCCTTCGGCCAATCGCCGCTGCTCGCTGCCATCCACATTCATGACAAACACATCCAGAACCCCATCAAACAGCTCGTGTTCGCGCTCTGTGACAAAGCCGATATATCTCCCATCCAGCGACCAGAATGGGCGGATGTCGTCCGCAAGATGATCGGTCAACTGCATCAGGTTTTCGCCTGTGCGGTCAATGACGTAGAGATCTTCGTTCCCGGCACGGTCTGACGCGAAGGCCAGCCGCTGTCCATCCGGCGACCAGGCCGGGAACCAATCACGCCCACTGTCACGAGTCAGGCGCTGTGCCTCGTCGCCATTCAAGTCCTGCACGTAGATTTCCAGGTTAAAATCACGAACGGAAGCCCAGCCCAGATAATCCCCCTGCGGTGACCAGTGCGCATCCCAATCCAGCCGCCCCTCGAAAAAGACAGTGGTCACAGCTTCCAGAATGCTTAAGGTGCGTGCGCCGCTGCCGTCTGCCCGCACCTGTGCCGGGAGCAGCTCTGCCCCATCACGCGCGGAGAGAAAATTGACTCTGCTGCTGTCAAACGCCCAGCTTGGGAAATAATCGCCCGCTGGATGGTTGGAGAGATTGCGCAGGCTGCCGTCTGCGTCCAGTGTGTAAATCTCCCAGTTGCCCTCATGGTTAGCATTAAATGCCAGTTCCCCCTCTGGCACACCGGGTGGGATGACGACTGGTGCGCGCAGGCGTACGAGAAAAAACCCCACCAGCAGCACGATGGCCGTCGCTGCTACCAGTGCGACTGTGATCCGGATTCGGGTTTGGAGCAGTTTTTTTTCAGGACTCATGTGTACTCTGGTTAATTTTTTCCTCGATAGTGGCAATCACACCCGGTAAATAATCCACTGTCTTTTTGGGGATCCCTTTTACTTTTTCCAACTGCCGCAGCGTGCGCAGCAGGCTTTCCAGGGCATATGTGGGCGCGATAATACGGACTTTGGAGAGGGCATCGCGGGCTTCGTTGATTTTGCCCAGTACCAGCCGCGCGACCAGCAGGTCGTTATGTGCCCACTCATCCCCTGGGCTTAAGTTTACCTTCGATTGGGCAAATATCTCGACCAGACCGAAGTTATCGTGCATCTTTTCAAATTCGTTGCGTTCCATATAGAGCAGCCCCAGGTTGTTATAGGGATAGGAACTGCGCATATAAGTGGCAGCCTTCATGTAACATTCAACAGCTTTTTCAACCTGGTTCAGACGTTTATAAATGCCGCCCAGGGATCCCCAGACCGACTCGCCATCGGAGTCCAACAGTTCTGGCTGAAGTTCCAGCGCGGATAGAAAACGCTCCTGGGCGCTAATCAGCAGGTGTTCCAGCTTAGAGGGGTCCTGTTTGGCCTCCCGGTCCGCCATGCGCCGATAGACCGTGCCCAGGTTAAACAGGATTTCTACGTTTTTGGGGTTATAGTCAAATGCTTTCTTGAGTTGTGTTTCGGCTGCATCCAGGTTGCCCAAGCGTAAGTGTACCACCCCAATCTCGCAGTAAATATCGTCCAGCAGGCTGGCCACGGCCAGGCGGCGCGCTTCTTCGAGTGTTTCCAGCGCACTGTACAGGTTTTTTTCCAGCCGCTGCTGGCGTGCCATATTCAAAAGACTGGTGGCGGCCTGGAGCGCGAAGCTGGAAGGTACTTCCTGCTGTGCCTTGCGCAGACGGTTGATTAACGGCTCCCAGGGTTCTATAAAAGGACTGGTAAAATCGAGATACTGAAACTTACTCAGGCGGGGGTGAATCTTCAGGTCACTGTCTGTCGAGGCATTGTCCATTGGGATATTTTCCAGCAGTACCGGGATTACAGGTAAACCCAGCCCCATTGCAAATGACCATTCATAAGTCACATACTTCGACTTGCTGGAAGCCGGGCTTATCACCACAATCACTGCAAATGACTTACGAATCGCGTCGTCAATGGCTTCCTGCCAATCGTCCCCGGCATCAAGCTGGTCATCAATCCACACGCGGAAATTTTCTTTCAGCTTGGCTTCCAACAACCGGACGAAGCGCATGTCCACATGGGCGTATGAAACAAATAACTGATCGGTCATAGATCGCTTCCTTAGTATCGCGTTATAAATTACAAATTCTTTTCTTATCTTAATACAACCTGACCAGAGAGAGCAAACAGAACCTCCAGTTTGTGGTTTTCGCCCAAAGGGCACCACACAAACGGGCCAAATGATTTATACTAGAGAAAATGACTTCTTTTGGGAAAAGTCTCACAAACCTGTGATAAGGAGCAGTTTCCATGCCTGGTAATCCGCCTGTAGATGTGCAAGTCTACGGCCAGAGCATCTGGTACGACAATATCCAGCGCAGCCTGATCGACAGCGGCGACCTGAGAGTGATGATCGAGCAGGATGGTGTGCTAGGGATCACCTCCAATCCGTCAATTTTCCAGAAGGCCATCGGCGAATCCGACGACTACGACCCGCAGATGATGCACCTGCTGGAGCTTGAACCTTATGATATTTACGAAAAACTGGCGATTGAGGATATTCAGCAGGCAACTGACCTGCTGCGCCCGGTGTATGAGCGCACAGGCGGGCGCGATGGGTATGTCAGCCTGGAAGTATCACCGCTGATCGCCAACGATACACAAAGCACAGTGGCCGAGGCCAGGCGCTTGTTTGCGGCGGTCAACCGCCCCAACACCATGATTAAAATCCCGGCGACCCAGGCAGGCATTCCGGCTATCGAAGAATCCATTGCAGCAGGTATTAACATCAACGTCACGCTGATCTTTGCCGTGCAGAATTACATGGAGGTGGCCGAAGCTTATATACGTGGGTTAGAGCGTCGCCTGGAGGCCGGGGAAGATGTGGAGAAGGTGGCTTCAGTGGCCAGCTTTTTCCTCAGCCGCATCGACACAATGGTGGACAGGATGTTGGAAAACAACCTGCGCGCGGCGCAGGGACGCGATCTTGACCGCCTGACCGCCAACCGCAAACTGCTGGGCAAAGCAGCCATTGCCAACGCGAAAATGGCCTACAAGCGCTTTATGAATCTGTTTTATGGCGAGCGCTTCGCCCGCTTGCGTGCTGCCGGGGCACAGGTACAACGGCCGCTGTGGGCTTCTACCAGCAGCAAGAACCCCGCCTACCCCGATACAATTTATATCGACAACCTGATCGGCAGAGATACGGTTAACACAGTACCGCCTGCCACGTTGAATGCCTTCAAGGATCATGGCACTGTACGCGGCGAAACTCTGCTGGAAGAACTTGACCAGGCTGAGGAAATTCTCGATATGCTGGCGGAAGTGGGCATTGATCTCGACCAGATTACCCGTCAGTTACAGCTTGATGGCGTAGAGGCCTTCTCTGATGCCTTTGAAAGCCTGCTGAAACAGGTAGATGCCAAGCGTAATGTGCTCCGTACCGGGGTCATTAAGCAGCAGGAGTTTATCCTGGGCATCTATGCTGACGCGGTAGGTGATGCGGTAGACGAACTGGACAGTGCTTTTGTTAACACGCGCATCTGGGAACATGATGCCAGTGTGTGGAAAACACATAATGTGGTCATGAACCAGATTCAAAAGCGCCTCGGCTGGCTCGATGTCGCGCAGACTATTGATCGCGCTCGGTTGAAGGCGGCGCAGGAAGGCGCGAAAGCGTGGAGGCATGTGGTGGTGCTGGGCATGGGCGGTAGCAGCCTCGCGCCGGAAGTACTCGCCCAGACCTTCGGCCCACGACCGGGTTTCCCAGCCCTGCATATGCTGGATAACACCAGCCCGGCAGCCGTTAAAGCCCTGCAAGATGACATCATTCCCGAAAAAACATTGTTTGTGGTCTCCAGCAAGTCTGGCACCACTGCCGAGACGCTGGCCTTCTTTCAGCATTTTTACGCCCTCACGGGCGAAAACGGCCCACAGTTCATCGCCATTACTGACCCTGGCTCCCCTTTAGAGACCCTGGCGAAAGCAAAACACTTCCACGAGGTTTACCTCAACCCGGCGGACATTGGCGGA
>JBGSXK010000110.1:0-17577 GCA_041751455.1 Anaerolineae bacterium | reverse complement strand
CGTGGATTGTGTGTTTTCGGCCATGATTTGCTCCTTTGAAGTCAATCGTTTTCACTAAGGAATTTCTCCATGTATTACTTGCGTGTATTTTGTTGATGTTGGTGTCTGTTTTGGAGTATACACAAGCCATTTTAGGAATTGGTATTATACCCACAAATCCGTGGTTTGTAACCCTGTCGATGGTTGTAATACGTCATACCCTCCTGGACACTTCACGGTATGATCTACGATAGAATCAGGAGGATTGTATGCACCAAGCAGCAAGAGAAGAATTGAGGATAAGGCTGAAGCTCGCGGTACTTGAATATGCAAATCACTTCGGTGTCACAAAGACATGCAGGGAATTCAACGTCTATAGTTTAACGAAACATTCTCACTGCAATTAGCTCAATACTGTGGAGCGAGGACATCTTATCCTAAAAACGGTCGTTTTAAGAACATCTTTCCTTAACCATAAGTCACTGATATAATGACATCATTGATTATACAGGACAGGGTTTACGGTTAAGCTCATGACCACTTATGCCTACCTCCGCGTCTCCACCACCGACCAGGACATCGAGAAGAACCGATATGACATCCTCCAACTGGCCAACGACAAGCAGCTCGGCAGCGTCCACTGGGTCGAGGAGAAAGTCTCCGGCCGCGTCTCGTGGAAGAAACGCGCCATCGGGTCGCTCATTGACCAGATGCAGTCCGGCGATACCCTCATCGTCAGCGAGCTGTCCCGCCTCGGTCGCTCGATGCTGGAGTGCATGGAAATCCTCTCGATTGCCGCGCAGCGCGGCATCCGTATCTATGCCGTCAAGGGTAGCTGGCAGCTCGACGACAGCATCCAGTCCAAGATCGTGGCGATGGCCTTCGCGATGGCCGCCGAGATCGAGCGTGACCTGATCTCGCAGCGGACGAAGGAAGCGCTGGCGGCGCGCAAACAGGCCGGGATGAAGCTGGGGCGGCCAGTCGGCACGGGCAAGAGCAAGCTGGACAAGCATCGGGTGGAGATCGAGGCGCTGCTGGCCAACGGCTCGACGCAGGCCTTCATTGCCAAACGCTATGGCACGACCGAAGCCAACTTGAGCAGGTGGCTTAAGAAGCGCGGCCTGCGGCGATCACATTAGCAGTAGCGTTTTGGCGATTTTCACCGCAATCGGCGACACCGCCAGCAGGTTCTCAGCCGCTTTTTTCAGATTCTCTCCAGTGATTTCGAGCTTCTTCCTGCGCGGCGCTTCTTTTGCAACCTCTTCAGCGATCTCGTTGGCATATTCTGCTACCAGTTCGGCATCCTCGACCTGGCTTGCTGGAGTCTGCCTGAGTGCTGTTTCCAGTTCCTGAAGCAGATTTTTAAGCTCCTCCAAGGGCGACCCTGCCGACGCAGATGGTAATGCGCTGTAGTGGATATTCACATTACCGTGAAACGTCTGTTTCCCACCGATATTGACGTTACCTCCGCTCACGTTCCCGCCAATATGGATATTCTGACGGCTTTGGTCAATGTTGCCGCCAGCAACCGTGTTCCCGCTGCCCGATACACTCACATAGTGACCACTGCCGCTGTTTTGCTGGTCAATCCGCAGGGCATAAGCCTCCTTTGTTTCCATGTCCTCCAGCGTGCTGCGATCAATCAACACGGCTAACCGGAACACGTCATCCAGAAACTGCTGTACACGCACCACATCGGTAAAATCTGTGCTGAAATCGGCATACTGGTACTGACTCAAACGGTGAGGTAGCTTTAAGCCCGCCTCCAGCAGCACTGGCACAACCTTTTTATCTGCCTCCACAGCGGTGATGAACTCCCACTGACAGAAGGCTGATGTCAGCCAGTTTGAGGTCAGCGCCAGCACGACGGCATCCGCTTTGTCAAGTTCGTCGGTCAGTTGCTGTCGCCAGACCTGCCCATGTCGCCTGGCATAACTGATGAACACCCGGCCCTGCAGCGGCTCATCTGTCTGAATATAAGTAAAATAGGCATCGCGTTCAAAAATCGGTCGTCTCCCTAAATAGAGTTGGTAGGTAATGGAACCAGCATCAGCAGTTCACGGATAGACCAGATGTGGTCAGTCAACCCGGCTGCCATTGCCGGAGAAGATTGTAACCAGCGCTTGCCCTCGATATGGATCTCGCAGCGCAGCGTCTTGACACGGTGGGCGAAGTTGTACACCACATCTTCCCAGACACAAGCCGCTTCGAGCATCTCAAGCCGTTTGGAATAGCCCAAGGTTTTACGAACCAGCCGTCCATTCATATGCCGAGAGGTCAAATTCGTGCGTTCCACACAGGTTGTCCGCGTGCCCGTGCGAACCAGCGTCGTGTCATCGCCGTAAATCACGCGCAAGTCAACCCTATCAGGTTCCCAGTGGCATCGCGCTGTTTGACCTGTGTCCACAGCGTGATGGCGGCTTGCGTTTCAGTCTGCCCGATACCGCGGCCCACTCGCAAGCGCGTTTGCGGCTCAATCGCTGTGCAACGCCAATACTCCCCCGGTTCATCAGCGTCTACTCGCTCTTTTTTCCTGCTTGCGTCCGACATAGGTCCACAGCCCGTCGATCTGCGCCTGACTGATGCGATAGTCGTTGAGCAAGATGGCTTTCACTTGCTCGGCATGATGCGCTGCTTCCCGTAGAAACGACAGAATATCATCTTTTTTGATGCCCTTGCTCCGGCTGATGCTACTAATCCGCACGCCTTCTGCCAGCAGTGCCAGACACTCCAGGATGTCTTTTTCGTCCGTCTTGCGGTTGTAGAACAGCGTCCCGTGCCGTTCGTTGAATGTTTTCTTGCATACCTTACACTGAAATCGTTGCCGACCCTGCCGGGTCTTGCCGTGATGGGTGATCGTCCTAGCTCCGTATCGCCGTAGACCGCACAGTCTGGATTGGGGCAAAAATCGCCTACTGATGCCAGTTGCACCATGTTTCTCCCTCAACAGTTTTTGACTTCTATTCTATCTACACTGTCAAGGGTGACGATTCGCTTTTGAACAAATACAAAAAGCTACCTACATTAAGGTAGCTTTTTATATGCTGAGATCATTATTTGTTTTTCATAGCCAAAGGGAACGATTCCTGTCGACTTGCATCCTCGTTGGAAGGCGAATTCAGCGGATACTGGTCTGATGCAGGGTCAAACGTCAACTGGCTTGCTTCCTCTTCGACATAGATAGCGGATGCATCTATGGGTAAAGCGGAGGTGCTGAACAAGTTAGAGTCTCCTGTTACATCAGAGGTAAAAACCAGCACTGATGTATCACATATCCAGGTCGGTGCATAGTCTTCTATTGTATTATCCGTAATGAGACGAGTGGACTGCGTTCTGGTGTCATAAACATAGATGTCGTTATCCCCCTCCAGATTAGACTGATAAGCAATCAGCTCTGAATCCGGTGACCAGGCGTGATTGGAAGCATAACCGGCTGTATCTGAAATAAGCCTTGGATCGCTGCCATTTGCGGACATCACATAGATGGTGCTGTTTTCTCCATCTCTAAATGACCGGAACGCAATGTGTTCATCGTTGCCGGAATACTGAGGAGCATGATCGTCTCCAATCCCGTCACTTAACAGCTGCTCCTGAAGAGCCGAAAGATCAAGTTCATAGATTTGCCAGAAACCATCACGATCACTTTGAAATACAATTCTGGTTCCGTCATGTGACCAGGCAGCGTTTATATCATTGCCGGTTGAATGGGTCAGACGAGTTTCAGACCCATCGACTACGTTAAACAGATAAAGATTCCAGTTTCCATCCCGATTGGACTCGTATATGAGCCGTCCATCATTCGGAGACCAGACAGGATCGAGATCAACGGCCCATGTGTTGTATGTCACGCGCTGAATGAAGTCCTCTGTGACTGCTGAAATATAAACTTCCCAGTTTCCATCCCGGTTGCTGGTGAACGCAACCCACATCTGGTCAGGTGATCGGGTCGGCATAAGATCGTAAACGCGACTGCCAATTCCACGAGATAGGTTTGGATCACCTTCCAATCCATCAGGAAGTTCACCAAGCCGGAAGATTTCCCAGTCGCCAGTCATGTTCGTATGATAAACAAGCCAATCAGGGCATACCGCTTCTCCGATTGAGATCGACGTCCAGGTTTCTCGCTCAAGAGTCGTGGTATCGGGGATACACGCACTCATATCAATTTCCGGGAAACCATCCTCGCCCGTTACGCTAATGTCTCCACAGACAATCGTCGGACTAAGCTCCAACACGGGTTGGATAGGCGGGATCGGCGTTGGTGGAACAGAAGTTAGCACATTGTGGTCTGTTGATTGTGGGGGTGGTGATTCTTCAATCGGTACATCGGTCGCGTCAGGCGATTCGTCGGATGGTGTACTCGTTGGTTGTGGGAGACGTGTAGGCGTTGGCGCAGCCTGACTCCCAAACGTGCAGGTTCCGGTCACACTCAAGAAGACAGTGATCAATGTGGGTGTCGTATATACAGCCTGAACATCCGCATTTCCGGCAGCAATAAAGTTCAGAACTTCCCCTTCATCCAGTAGAAAATCTTGGGTTTCCGGCGCGTTGCTGGGTTCAGTCACAGTGTATGTACCCGGACTAAGCATATCGCCACCCACATTGCGCAGCCGGAATCTGGCCTGTATCATACCGTTTTCAATGGTTGGCAGGCAGGCAACGCTGAGTTCAATCTCTGGGCTACTGGGTGTATCACTTAGCGTCGGCGTAATTGTCGACGTGAGCGTAATGCTCGGTGTTAAGGTGGTTGTGGGGGTCGCAGAGGGTAATGGGGTATTCGATGGCGTAAAGGTGATGCTCGGCGTTGGTGTGATCGACGGCGTGAAAGTAATGGAGGGCGTGAAGGTGATGCTCGGCGTTGGTGTGATCGACGGCGTAAACGTAACACTAGGTGTAAATGTGGCGCTCGGTGTTAACGTAATCGTGGGTGCCAGTGCAACGGTGGGGGTATCCGGTGGAAAGAGCGTGTTAGATGGTGTGAATGTCGGGCCAAGTACAGCCGTGGCTGTAGGTGTTGGTCTTGGTGTACATTGACCTGTAGCACTCAGAAAGACTGATTCGAGACTCTGGGTACTATACCTGACCTCGACAGTCGCATCGCCTACTGCCTCAAACGATAGGGATTCCCCCTCTGATAATTGGAAGCTATTTTCCGCAGCAGGATCACTCACCGTGTAAGTGCCAGAATTGAGCATATCCCCGCCCGAATTACGCAAGATAAAACGCGCTGTATTGGGCTGAGGGCACATAACACTAAGTTCAATATCCGGTTCGCCTTCTGCTACCGCTAGTAGCTCACTGGCATCCAACTCTATCACCTGTTCGGTGGTTTCAACAGTGATCTCGTTGCTGATTTCTTCAGTTGATTCCGGGGTTACATCTGTGGCTTCCAACGGGGGTTCATCTGTAGTTTCTGGCAAAGGGTTAGCCGTGGAGTCTGGTTGCTCTGCTTCTTCGGTTGTCTCAGCAGATGCTGCACGGACTGACAAATCGCCACTGTACAAGAGTAATACGCCAACCATAAACACCAAAAAAGTGGTGATTGATATTGTAATGATTGAAAGTGTATGATGCCTACTCATCTGAATCTCCATCCCATATGCTTATCATGCGATTCCAATAAAGCGCTCTCGACACTTATGACAAGCGTGCCAAAGAATCAAAAATTAGTAGATGCTCTCTGTATATAGTTTAAGGCGTATGATAGATCGATGTAACCGTCTTCAGGAGGAGTTTTTACTAGGATAGAATGCTGTACGTCATACCCTAGGAGACAAACTGGCCATTATTTTAATAGAGACTTCATGACTTCATAAGGTGTTTTTCCACCAAGCGAAATGTGAGGTCGATCATAATTATAGAAGCTTTCCCAGGCTGCCAGCTTTGTGTTGAGATCAACATCATCGGTGTAAGTCAGCAGCTGATAAAACTCGGTCTGATCGGTTCTGTGTGAGCGTTCTACTTTACCATTGAGCTGAGGCGTTCGTGGTTTGATGTAGATATGCTGCATACCCTGGTCTTCAACATGCCAGTGGAAACGAGCTTGAAACTCGTGACCGCGATCGGTTCTGATGGTACTGATGCGGAATGGAAACTTTTCAACCACATAGTTGATGAACTCGATGGCAGAATCTTGATTATGCTTTGGGAAGATCTTTAAAGCACGAACCCGTGTCGCATCATCGATGGCTGTATATTGGTAGCGTTGAACGAACTTACCATCCTTATCTTTTAATTGCAGGAACTTCACATCGAGCTGAACGTGGTGACCGGGCACCTTTTTTGCATAGCGTTTGCTGTGTAATGCCCATTTAGGTGCGGTTTTTGGTAAACGACTGAGTCCATGCGTTCGTAGTACTCTGGTCACTGTAGATTCTGACACTTTAATCCCATGATAGCGATCCAGATAATAGCTAATCCGTAAAGCTCCGATCTGGTACTCACGTCGTAGTGCTAAGATTTTGTCAACAATCTCAGAGGATTTTTTTCGTGGATGGGTGTGAGCTACCGGATTTTTTCGATACAGGCCCGATGCGCCTTCTTGATCATAGCTCTTTTTCCACTCATAAAAGCTTGAACGGGGGACATTGAACTCTCGACAGGTCTCTGTGACGCTGAAATGTTTTGCATATTCAAGTACTGTTAGTTTGAACCTTACCCGCAATTCTTCTTTCGCTTCCTGGTGCATTCAACCCTCCTATTTTTATCGAAAATTTTACGAGAAAGTGTCTGGGAGGGTATGACGTATCACAGCATCAGCTTCCTTTTTATTTGAGGTGGCCTTACTCCGGCGCTGGGCACGTTTGGGTTGGATGTAGTCACGCAGAATCGTGCTGCCGCCATCATAGGCCTGCGCCTGAATCTCGCGCAGAATCACCACCCCATTCTATACCCCCTCGACCAGCAGGCGGTCGATTACCGGCTTGTACGGATCGAGCTTGCTGGCACGCCGTTTCCGCTCCCGTTGTGGGGCGCTGCCGCGTTGCAGCGCTCGGCTGACGGTTCTGGGATGAACCCCTAACTCGGCGGCGTGTCCTTGTGGTAGACACCGCGCTTCTTCAGTGTTCTAATCACGATGTAGTCCTCCTGACTGAGCATCTTTCCCTCCCCGATTGGTCTCGAGCAGGGATAGTTTATGCAATGTTCGGGGGACTTTTTATTCCGGCGTTTTATGACTTATATCACCGTTACTGCCACGGCGCGAGATCATCGCCCTGCTACGGGATGACCCCGGCAGCGTGCAAACGGCCAAAGTCGTCCTGGTTGGCCGCCCGACGAGGATACAGGCGCAGGCACAGGTCACGGTGCTGGAGGTGGCCGACGGAATAAAATCATCCACCATCCCCAAAGGCGTACCCAGACCGCCGAAGTCCGCCAAAGCCTATACCGTCTTCGTCGGAGTGAAGCAGTGGCGTAAGGTGGCCGACGCGCTCGATGACCCTGACGACGAACTCATCATTGAGGGGCTGCCCACCTTCGACCCAGCGCGGGGACGAATAGCGATCTACACCACCAGGATCAGCAGCAAGGCACTGGATAAAGCCCGGCGTAACGCTGAGCAGGACAGTGTTTCCACATCGTGATGCCTTTGGCTTACCGGTTGCGAAAGGCTCGATGAGGGCGTTCATTGCCCGACGCTACAACACCTCAGTTTAACCCTTAGTTGCCCCAGCGGTCAGGCCGCGAATGTAATAACGCTGGAGGAGCAGAAACAGAATAATGATCGGCACTACCGTAATCAGGGAGCCTGCCATGCGCACGTTCCATTGGATGACTGCCTGCAAGTCCAGGTCGCGCAGTTTGAGCGGTAGCGTAAACCAATCTGAATTGTTAAGCAAAATCGACGGTAGAATATAGCCGTTCCAACTGCTGATAAAGTTCATGATGCCCACCGTGGCGATCACGGGTGTGGAGAGGGGCAGATAGATGCGCGCATAAATACCCCACTCGCTACACCCATCCACACGGGCCGCATCGTGCAGTTCGTTGGGCAGGGAGCGAAAAAAATTGCGGAAAAAGAAGATCGCAAATGGCCCTGCGCCGTTGATCATAGGCAAAATTAGGCCTGCATAGGTCGCCGCCTGGCTTGCTCCGCTCCCTCCTAGCCCCATCGCTCGTACCAGCTGCACAAGAGGGATCAAGACTGAGACCCCCGGCACCAGCAGCACACCCAGAAAACCGAGGAAGAATACATCCCGTCCCCAAAATTGTGTCTTGGCAAACCCATATCCCGCCATCGAATACACCATAATAATTCCCAGCACCGTTGCGATAGAGATCACCGCGCTATTAACCGAATACTTGAAAAAATTAAGTTCGTTCCAGGTGTTAATCAGCACATCAAACTGTATTTCGTTGGGGATAAGGGATTTATTGGAGTAGACTTCACGATTCGGCTTCAGCGCCGATGACACCATCCACAGGAAAGGATAGACACTGATCGCGGCGTAGAGAGTCAGAATGATGTAATAAAATGCCGTGCGTGGCAGAAATCTTCTCATGATGTCGATTTACCTCACGTCTGTGAGCGGAAGAACCGCAGGTTTGCCATCGCAACGATGAAGGCCAGGACAAACAACGTCCAGGACATAGCACTTGCCATCCCCAACTGCCGCTGGTCACCAAAGCCGTAGTTAAAAATCTGTAGCCCCACCACACCAGTATGCCCTGCAGGGCCGCCGTTGGTCATCAGATAGACCTGCTCATAGCCCTGGATGGAGCTGTTAAAGCTGGTGATGACGATAATGACCGTGATAGGGCGCAGCAGCGGCCACACGATGCGCCAGACCACTTGCCAGGCGTTCGCGCCATCAATCGCCGCCGCGTCAAACAGGTCTTTCTCGATGGTTTGCAGCCCCGCTAAATAAAGAATCATTGAGAAAGGAACAGCCCCCCAGATCATGACGGCCATCAACGCACCCAATGCGGTGTTGGTTTGGCCTAGCCAGCCCTGTCTTGCCCGCAGTGCCCCCAAACCTACGGTCTCAAGAATGGCGTTCAGCGATCCATCTGGCTCATAGATGAAAGACCACACATAGAAAACCGCAATACCAGCAGTCACCATGGGCAGCAGCATCAATGTGCGGTAGATCATCTGCCCACGCAGTGCCCGGTTGAGTGCCAGCGCCAACGGCAGTGCGATGAGAATTGTGCCGACTGTGACCACCACCGCGATGATGATATTGTTCTGAAAAGCTCGCCAGAAAAACTGAGATTGCGTTGGGTTGGCATATAAAAAGTCCTGAAAATTCTTCAAACCCACGAAGGCGCATTCTGGCAGGTTGCAGGCAGGTGGCAGAATAGAAAAGCTGCCAAAGCCATTCCAGCGAAAGAAACTGAGGACGACCGCGAAAGCAACGGTATACAACCCGAAGATGAGAAACAGCAACAAGGCGGGGAGGATAAACAGAAAGCCAATGTTGTCATTGATGATCTGTCGTGGGCTGCGGCGCAGCTTCGCCGACATAGTTGGATAGACATCCATCGTTGAAGGCATAACACACGCTCCTGGTAGTCATGGGAGGGTATAAGGGGATGCGTGGATGCATCCCCCGATTTGACAGATAACCTATAGTTTAACTATCAGGCTGGATTATCCGCCCGTGCGTGCTGCCCAGGCTGCTTCATTGGCGGCATCAATGTTCAAGGCTAATTCTTCAGGCCCGATCTCACCCGTGATGAACTGCTGCAAACCCAATTTGAGCACACCGCTGGGTTCTGCAAGCTGTGGTGTGGTGACATCCTGAAAAGGTGAGTAATCGCTGATGGCATTGAGTAACCCCGGCATGACCGACCCAACCAGCTCAGGATCAGAAGACACAGCCACGGCTGGCAAATCACCCACAGTTTTAGCGAACAGTTCCATTTGTGCCTGTGAAGTCAGGTAGCGCAGGAACTGGAGCGCTTCTTCAGGATGTTCGCTATGCGCGGTCACCATAGCATCGATTAGTGGTGCAGGGGCGATTTCCAGCGTAGACAGTTCAGCATCTTCCAGCGGCGGCACGGGAAACGAAATGATGTTGTCCGGGTCCATACCTTGCTCAATCAGGAAACCGAGGGTGTAAGTACCGCCCAGGTCGAAGGCCGCGCGTTCCTGTGCGAAGGCCACATCTGCCGGGTCGATATTGGTGCTCAGGATGCCCGGCATCCACAGGTCATTGACGCTAATCTCGTTAATCCAGTTCAGCACCCGCAGCGCACAGGGGTTAGTAAAACTGTCCTCAGAGGCGTAGATAGCATCGTAGACTTCGGGGCCGCAGCTCGTGATCAGCAGCGGGTTGAAAAGCCAGAACTGAAGCACGTCCGGATTCTGCACACCCGTAACCAGACCGGGCACGCCCGTCTGCTCCTTGATGGTGTTCATCATTTCCAGCCATTCTTCAGCGGTAGCAGGTGGGGTGTTCGGATCCAGACCCGCTTCTTCCATCAGCGACTTGTTGCCATACACAAAGAATGCCTGACCAGCCAGATAGGGAACACTGAATACCTGACCCATTTCCAGATTGGAGAAGGTGCATTCCACATTCGCCTGGCAGTTGTCATAAGTCGCCTGTGTCATGACTGACTGCATCTCATAGGTACCCGGCAGGAATTGTCCCGCCCATTCATCATCCACCATACCGGTTAGCTCGACCAGATTATCGGTTGCGGCCAGTTCCCACTGCCCGCCTGACCAGTAGGAAAGGATGTCAGGCAACTCACCCGATTGGGCAGAGGTTGTAATGCGAGTACGGTACACATCATCCGGGTTATAAGCCTG
This sequence comes from Anaerolineae bacterium, assembly GCA_041751455.1. Lineage (GTDB taxonomy): Bacteria > Chloroflexota > Anaerolineae > Aggregatilineales > Phototrophicaceae > JAIOHN01. Next base: position 6,839 of record JBGSXK010000110.1, on the reverse strand, counting down.
AATATTAACTTTAATCCCGGTTTCTGCTTCAAAATTGTCGGCAACAGCTTGCAGACCCGGCACATGGAAAATTTTCCACGTCCACATCGTCAGCTCAACCGGTTCATCCTGGGCGATGGTGGTCCCAGCCAGCATAAAAACGAGCACAAAAGCTAAAAACCAATTAATTCTTTTCCGCATTTCAAATCTCTCCTTAAGAACTCTATCGCAAAACAAGTATTCTCGGAGCGTGCGATCAAAATCAATACCCCACTCTATAATCATAGGAGGTGTGAATTGGTTTTACAACTAAGTGAATAAGACCAAATTCCCAGGAACAAGAGGCCGTGGTTTATCGTTCCCAATTCACAGTGCGTAGATTCACGCTATCTGAATTGGAAGTTTGATCGCCATAGAGAGCGCGACATTACGCCAATAATCACCTTCTGCTGAAGCTGTCCCCGGGTACGAGCAGTACGCAACGAGGATCACCGTTCGTAGGTCAGATCAAATACCTTTTCGGTCAGCCAGCGTTTGAAGTCGGGGTTGTCACTGAACTGCCTGAACAGCTCGGCATCGTCCTTGAGGATAGCGGTCATAACCCGCCCTAGTGCCTTATCATGCTCGATGCGGGCGTTCTGCCTGTCGGAGTTCTGCCGGGCATTCTGGAAGGCAGAATCCGCAGACACCCGCGCCGGAATTTCCTCTGTGATAAGCCGCAGCACCCGATCCTTATCGGTCCAGCTTGTATTACCAAACAGATCGTTGAAGGTCTTGAGGATGTTGCTCAAGCGGTCAATTTCAGGTTCCACAAGATAGCCACCGCCCGCTGTCGGGACAGGTTCAATCTCTGCATCAGTGTCTTCGAGGATTATCTTCATGGTGGCGCGCTTTTCCGCTCGGTAGCTTTCAATGTCCACCGTTTCCAGAATACCGCGTGATAGGTCATCCTCCTTCGGGGCAGGCAGCTTAGGCACAAGGAAGTTGAGGAAGATGGACAGCATCTCCCAACGGGCGTTGTTATACGGCAGAATGGATGCCAGAAAATGGTAAGTGCGAACGAAAGCCTTAGCCTTGCCCTTGAAATCGACCTGCCCATCTTCGTCCAGATCAGTGTTATAGACAGCGACACAGGCATCCAGAAGCGGATCGAGCCGTTCACGCTCTGCCCCATCAAGATACAGCGCGACAAGCTGCTCGATCTGGTTGTCGTTGTAAACCTGATAGCCGTCGAGATCGGCCTTCAGATCATGGAGTTTGTTGGGGTCGGTCTCGTCACTGAGGATGGTCGTGCGATAGTAATCGGCAAACGCTATGCGGATCGTCTCGGAATCGTTCAGGAAGTCCAGCACGAAGACATCATGCTTCTGGGGGTGCGCCCGGTTGAGCCGCGAGAGCGTCTGCACCGCCTTGATACTCGCCAGCGGTTTATCCACATACATCGTGTGCAGCAGCGGCTCATCGTAGCCGGTCTGGAATTTATCCGCGACCACCAGAAAGCGGTACGGGTCTTCCTGGATTTTGTCCGCGATCTGGCTGCTGGGGAAGCCATTCAATGTGGCTTCTGTGACCTTCGCACCGCCATATTCATGCTCGCCAGAGAAGGCGACAATCGCCTGATAGCGGCTCTTGCGCTCACGCAGATAGTCGCTGATGGCGTGATAATACTGGATGGCGCGTTGAATGCCCCCTGTGACCACCATCGCCCGCGCCTGCCCGCCGATCTTGGTCTGGGCGATGACCTGCTCGTGAAAGTGGTCGATCATGATCTCGGCCTTGATGCGAATGGCGTGATCGTGCCCCTCGACATAGTGGCGCAGCTTGCGCTGTGCCTTCTTCGCGTCGAACTCCGGGTCGCCCTCCACCGTTTTCATCAGGCGATAGTAACTCTCCACCGGTGTGTAATGCTGCAACACATCCAGGATGAAGCGCTCCTGGATGGCCTGCTTCATGGTGTAACTGTGGAATGGGCGATGCTTAATCGCACCACCTTCGGGGAACGGCTGGCCGAAGATTTCCAGCGTCTTGTTCTTGGGGGTGGCGGTGAAGGCGAAGTAACTGGCGTTGGGCAGCATCTTGCGCGATTCCATCAGGCGGTTAATGATGTCCTCGGTGGTCTCGTCCTCGTCGGATTCACCCGCCTCTGACAGCGCCATGCTCATCGCCGCCGAGGTGCGTCCGCCCTGGCTGCTGTGCGCCTCGTCGATGATGATGGCGAACCTGCGTCCGCGCTGTTCATTGCCAATTTCGTCCAGGATGAAGGGGAACTTCTGCACGGTGGTGATAATAATCTTCTTGCCGGACGCGATGAAGCCGCGCAGATCACCCGATTTCTGCGCGTGGCCGACCAATGAGCCAACCTGCGCGAACTGCCTGATGGTGTCGCGGATTTGCTGATCGAGGATGACACGATCTGTAACGACGATAATGGAATCGAAAGCGGGCTGGCCTTCATGTTCCGCACCGACGAGCTGATGCGCTGTCCAGGCGATGGAATTACTCTTGCCGCTGCCCGCGCTGTGCTGGATGAGATAGCGCCGCCCTGCCCCATGCTCACGCACATCGGCCAGCAGCTTCAGCACCACATCCAGTTGATGATAACGCGGGAAGACCTGGGTCTGACGCTTCCTGCCGGTTTTATCGTCCTTCTTCTCGGTGATCTGCGCGAAGTATTCAAAAATATTGGTCAGGCTCTCCGGCGTGAGAATCTGCTTCCACAGGTAATCGGTCTTGATGCCATCCGGATTGGGCGAATTGCCCGCGCCGTCGTTCCAGCCTTTGTTGAAGGGCAGAAACCACGATGCGCCATCCTTGAGTTCGGTACACATGCGGACTTCAGCATCATCCACCGCGAAATGCACGGCACAGCGCCCGAACTGAAACAGCAGTTCGCGCGCGCTGCGGTCGCGCCGATATTGCTGGACGGCATCCTCAACGGTTTGTTTGGTCAGGCTGTTTTTGAGTTCAAACGTGATGACCGGCAGCCCGTTGATGAACAGGCACAGGTCGAGCGCGAGGCGGGTTTCGTCGCGGCTGTAACGGAGCTGGCGCGTGACGCTGAAGCGATTTTGGGCGAAGCGTGCCACCGCCTTCGGGTTATCTGGCGAGGGCGTGCCGTAGAACAGATCAAGCTGGCTGACGCGTTTATGACTGATGCCATTCCGCAGCACGTCAATCACGCCGCGTTTAGTGATTTCGCCCTGGAGACGGGCAAGGAACTGCCGTCCGTCTGGGTTATCCGGGTCGAGCGGAAGATGCGCCAGCGCGTCCGGCTGGGTGGCGCTGAGGAAAGCGTGAAGCTGCGCCAGGTCAACGGCGTATTCCCGGTTGTAGTCACCCGGTTGGGATGCGATCCAGCCGCGTTCGAGCATCCCGTTAACAATGATCGTCTCTAAGCCGTATTCGCTGGTATCAGTCTTAGACAATGTCTTCCCCTTCGTCTTCTTCTGGCAGACTCGTTAACATGGCCTCTGCTGCCGCCCGCAGCGCAGGCAGTTTTTCGACAGCATCCCACACCCGCTCCGGCAGGATTTCGTCATAACGATGCACCAGCACATCACGAAAGCCTTTGATACTGCGCCACTCGGCTTCGGGGTACTGGTTGAGCAGCTCATCGGGAATCCGTTTGGTGATTTCGCCAATCCGCGCATAGGCCATCATGACCGCGTACTGCGTGCGTTCATCCTGAAAAAAAGCATCCTTACCATCCTGCGTGAAGCGCTCAAGCAGAGCGACTTCTGCCAGCAAATCACCGAGGTATTTACGTGTCAGGCTCATAAGGCGATCACATCTTTTGCAATGCGCCTGAGAAAATCACGGTCGCGGGTCTGGTCGTCGGCAACATCCACCCCACAACCCAGCAGTTCTCTGAGATCAAGCACGATGCCGGAAAGATCGTACAGGCTGGCTCCTTCCTCAAACGTCACCAGAAAATCGACATCACTTTCCGGCGAGACATGACCCCGCGCCACACTGCCGAACACGCGCACGTTATACGCCCGGTTGCGCCGGGCAATGGCGATAATCTCCTCACGCCGCGCCCGCAGGTCATCCAGCGTGAGCGCCTGTTTAGTCGGGTTGTTCATCGGTCAGTTCCTCAAACTCATCGTCCTGGAACGCTTCATCCTCATCCACGTCGAGCAGGTCGGAGTCGTCGAAGTCCTCCGGCATCTCGAACGCCAGCCCGCGCACATCCACTTTACCCGTGACCACATCGGCTATCAGGCACATTCGGTATTCGCGGATAATTTCAATTTCTTGTTGAGCATGTTTCGCAGCTTCATCAATGCTAGAAGTTCTTTGTTTTACGCCTTGAACTACGTCCTCTTGCTCATCAAGAGGAGGTACTAGCACTTTAAAGTCTTTTAAATCCTGAACTGTCAGTGCCGCACGTGTACTGCCAGAACTTTCGCTAATAAATCGCAGTACAGAATACATTCCTTTTAAGAATAGTTGCAGAAAATCTCCTGATACATGCTTTGAATTAGGAGTAATATACGCCATATGTTGATTAATAGTGGCTTCAAATAACAGTAGGGCTACTGTACCTCGTGTTTTGCCCTGTCCTGTTATAGCCACAAGCAAACTTCCAGATGGTACTATAGGTAAGTGGCATTCTTTTAAAGCCATTGCCGTTACAAACTGATTGGCAGATTCGATGTATTCTTGATTAACACTTGAGCTGTTTAACCAAGGATAAGTTCCGTTGACCCAATATGCTTCTTTACTACGAGACGGTGTAGACCCGTTACCTAAGTGAGCAAAATGCCCTATTTTCCAAAGTTCCCAATGCGCGGGAATCTCCCCAAGCCACTCGACACCGCTATCTTTCATCGGCGCGTCGGGATCAAGCCCATGTGTGACGGCCTGCTGGATGATGGCCTGCTTCTGCTCGTTCAGCAGCCTGATGAGCTTCTGCTTGGCGCGGATGTAGCGCCGGATGCGTGCCTCTGCCGCGTCGAGAAAGCGCACAATCGCCGCCTGCTCGTCGGGAGGGGGAAACAATACAGGCGTTTGCTTAAAATCTTCATAACGCATGTCCCATTGATTTACGCGAACACCAAAGGAAATGCGATTATAGTGACCGACGTATGTTTTTGAGCGCAAAAGGGAATGGATATAACGTCCATGAACACCGCCTCTAAGTTCGCAAACAATATAGGCAGGACTGACGATACCTTCATACTGTGAAACACCTAAAGAACCCTGCCAGGTTTTCATCTTGTTCAGCACTAAGTCCCCAGGGTGAACCACCTTATAGGTTTCAGGATTGCTGCCTTTTGGGTTGTGATTGTCGTCACGGGAATCGCGTAGAATAACGCCATATTCCCTGTAAACCGACAAAAGAGATAGGTCAGGGCGGTTTCGTTCGTTCTTAACTTTAGTAAGCGCCCGTAACGGAATCATATCCCAATGACTCGGAATCGCGCCGAGCCAGTCTACGCCGGAGTCTTTGTATTCGGGGTACGGGGTCAGGGTCATGCGTCGTCGCTTTCGTCGGTGGTGGTTTTCATCTCACCACCCTTGCCAGTTCAGGTTGTCCACTTCATCAAAGTGGGCATCATCCGTAATCAGGGTGAGGTCATATTGAATAGCGAGCGCGGCAATCCAGATGTCATTTTCCGGTATCGGGCGACCTTTTGCCCGTAATGCCTGTTTCACCTGCCCATATACATCAGCAGTATCCGCATCCACGTTTAGAACGACGCGGTTGGCGACAAACGCGGCAACATTCTTGCGGTTCTCTTCCACACGCTGAGATTTGTACGCACCATAGTAGAGTTCACCCACTGCAACGGCTGGTACGAACACATCTGTTGCTGTACTGAGCAGTTTTTTCAGGGCTTCATTCTCACGTTGTAAGGCGATAATGGCATTGGTGTCCAGCAAGTATTTATTCCCAGCCACGCCAGTCAATCTCCTCACAACCTTCTCTGATTGCCGCTTCCATCTCATCCAATGATTGCGCGTCAAAGAAGCCTGTTGCCGCCGCAATGCTTACGCCAGCTTCACCCTTCATGACCGGTGTTTTTGTCAGAATACGGGCGAAATTCAAGAGGCGCTGTTGTTGTGCCTCATCCATCTCATTGATCGTCTGTAAAAGTTCTTCATGAATTGTCATCGCGTTTTGCCTTTCATCGCCCCTCTAACGGAAGTTGCGGTGGCCGTTCAATCGGATCATCCTTGAGGATGCCATACGTTTCTCGCAAAAACATGTGCCAGTCGGTCTTGGGCTGTAGTTCTGTTTGTAAAGTCGCGGCGAGCCGTTCTACCAACCGCAAGCGATCCTGTGCGGAAAGGCGCTCGGCTTGTGCGAGTATGGTTTCAAAAGTAGTTTCGTTCATGATGTTCTCTCGCTTTCACTCTATAGCTTATTCTGCGCCGAGGTTGAGTATCTGGTCAAGCAAGCCTTCCGTCTCGCGCTCCAATGCGATGATGTCGGCGCGGATTTCAGCCAGTGGGCGCAGTTCCTGCGGCTTGTAGAAATAGCGCGTGAATGAGATTTCGTACCCCGTCACGGCCTTGTCGTGGTCGATCCAGGCGTCGGGCGCGTACGGCTTCACCTCGCGCTCGAAGTATACCTCCACGTCCTCCTTTAGCGGGACGTTTTCGGTGTCGCGGAGGTCGGGATCGGGTTCGTATTCGATTTCGGCCTTACACCTGCGCAGCACCACCGCTTCCGCCGCCTCATCTCGCGTGCAGAGGTGGTCGATTAGCAATTTGCGCCGTTTCGCTGACAGTTTTACGTCATGGGCATCTGCGTTCGCCTCGACGGCGCCATAGAAGGCGTTGAAGTCCATGTGCGGCCCAGGGCCGAGCGTAGCGGCCACGCGAGTCACGACGGAATGAATCGGCGCTTC
>JBGSXK010000109.1:0-6320 GCA_041751455.1 Anaerolineae bacterium | reverse complement strand
CTGCTTTCTGCTGGTCGATGCGCTGGGGATGCGCAATACCCTGTGGGCGATGATCGTGCCAGGTTTAATCAGCGCCTGGAACCTGCTCATCATGCGCAACTTCTTTATGGGCATCCCCGACGATCTGATCGAAGCCGCCATCGTAGACGGTGCGAATCCCTGGATCATCCTGCTGCGGATTGTGCTGCCGCTGTCGCTGCCTGTCATCGCCACCATTGGCCTGTTCTATGCCGTCGCGCACTGGAACGCCTGGTTCGATGCAGCCATTTATATTGACCGCACCAACCAGCAGCCCATGCAGCTTATCCTGCGCACACTACTGCAAACGACCAATCTGGAAGGGCAGGATCAACTGGCTTTTATGGAAAATCCACCGCCTGCTGCCTCCTTACGCTCAGCCATGATTATCATCACCACCCTGCCGGTGCTGTTCGTCTATCCGTTTATCCAGCGTTATTTCGTCAAGGGTGTGATGATCGGCGGCGTAAAGGGTTAAGCAGCATCCAACAGAAGCCCTTCAGGCCCCATGATCGCTATAATGGTGTCACTCAACTTAAAACAGGAAGTACAACGGTATGAACAACACACAAAACCACCGCCCCACCGCCCTGTCTGGCCTTGTCCCGCCGATGATTACGCCCCTCACAGCCAGCGGCCAGGTAGACGAAGCCGCGATTGACCAACTGGTGGCGTATATGCTCGCGCACGGGGTCGATGGCCTGTTCCTCATGGGCAGCAGCGGCGAAGGCCCCTGGCTCACATTCAGCCAGCAGCAGCAGGTTATCCGTCGCGTACAGCAGGCAGTCAATAGCCGTGTCCCGCTGCTGGTGGGGGCACTCGAACCCGGTACACAGCGTACCCTGGAAGCCGTGCGCATGATCGAAGACACGGGCGGGGATGTACTCGTCATCACCACCCCCTACTACTTCATGACAGATGAGGCCGCCCAGCTCCGCCACTTTGAGACTATCGCAGCCCACACTACGCTGCCTGTCATGCTTTACAACATCCCTCAGACCACTCACAACCTGCTGACCCCCGCCACCGCTCGTAAGCTCCTCCCCATCGAGCACATCATCGGCATCAAGGACAGCGCCACCCACTGGGAGGCATTTACGCAGTTTCTCGACTTAAAAGCTGACAAGCCCGATTTCCTGGTCTTCCAGGGCAGCGAGAAGCTGGCCGTCCGTTCGATACAGGCTGGGGCCGATGGACTCGTGGCGGGCATGGGCAACCTCGTGCCAGCCTTGCTCAAAGAGATTATTACCAGCGTCCGAAATGGCGATGACACCACCGCGCACGCCTTACAGACGCAGATCACCGCCCTTTGGGATTTGCACACCTATGATTTCTGGCTGGTCTGCCTTAAATATGCGGCCTCCCTGCTGGGCTTCGGCAGCGGGGCGACCTGTGGCCATCCATCCCAGCTTACTGCCGAGTCACAGGCTGCTATCCGCACCATGCTGCTGGAGCATGTACCTGAACAGGTTATCACATGAGCCAGCCGAACATCCTCTGGGTCTGTACCGATCAGCAGCGCTGGGATACCCTGCACACGCTCGGCAACCCGCACATCAACACACCGAGTCTGGATCGACTGGCTGCCGGAGGGATGGCCTTTAGCCATGCCTTCTGCCAGAGTCCCATCTGTACCCCCAGTCGCGCCAGTTTCCTCACCGGCATGTATCCGAGCCGGGTGCATGGCTGCATGAACGGCAACGACTATTGGGACGAGGCCGCGCCGCTGGTGACGAAACGGCTGGCCGACACAGGCTACACCTGTGGGCTGGCCGGCAAGTTGCATCTGGCCGGGGCAAAGGGGCGCATCGAGCCGCGCCCGGTGGATGATGGCTATCATGTATTTCACTGGAGCCACGACCCGGAAGACCTCTGGCCGCAGGGACACGCCTATGCTGATTGGCTGCGTGCTCAGGGGCATCACCTCAGTGAGATGCGCCAGCACCCGACGCACATTCCACCAGAACTGCATCAGACCACCTGGTGCACCGATAAAGCCATCGAGTTTATCCGGTCCAACTATGCGAATCAGCCCTGGTTGATGAGCGTCAATATCTTCGACCCGCACGCGCCCTTCGACCCGCCACAGCCCTATCTTGATCGTTACGACCCGGCACAGATGCCCGCGCCCCGTTTCCGCGACACCGATCTCACAGCACAGGCTGCCTTAAATGCGATAGATTTCCAGACTCCTGTCCGCCGCCCAGAAGAATTTGATGCGCCGGGGAAAATCGCGGCCTACTACGCCATGATCGAACTTATTGACGACAACATGGGCCGGCTGCTGGACGTGCTGGAACGCACTCACCAGCGCGAAAATACCATCGTCATCTTCATGAGCGATCACGGTGAGATGCTCGGCGATCATGGCCTGCTGCTGAAGGGCTGCCGCTTCTACGAAGGGCTGGTGCGTGTCCCGCTTATCATTTCCTGGCCAGAGCGTTTCCAGAGTGGTGTCATCAGCGAAGCGCTGGTCGAGCTTACCGACATCGCGCCCACCCTACTGCAAATCGCCGGGCTGCCTGTGCCAGAGGAGATGCAGGGGCGTTCTCTGCTGCCCATCCTGACGGGTGCGGCTCAGCCCCATCACCACCGCGACTTTGTGCGCTGCGAGTATTATCGCGCCCTCAACCCGCTGGCACAGAAGCACTTTGTCGGCAGCTACGCCACCATGATCCGTGACCGCCGCCATAAGCTGGTGGTCTATCATGGCCACGACCAGGGCGAGCTTTTCGACCTGGAGCAGGACCCGGATGAATTTAACAATCTCTGGGACGACCCGGCCTATAGTAATGTCCGCTTTCAACTGCTCAAGCGCAGCTTTGACGCGCTGGCCCTGTCCATCGATGTCGGGCCGCAGCAGGTCACATACTTTTGACCATCCCTGAATTGATCTGATTTTGCGAATGATGAAGAGAGACTCATGATCCAAAAATACACCGTCAGCCGGGACGACAGCATCTATGAAGCCTGGCCGGATGTCGCCCTCACTCCCTCCGGCAGATTGGTCTGTGTCTTTTCCGAATGCACCCATCACCGTGACCGCTCGTATACGCGCATCATGCTGGCCGACTCACATGATCGGGGGCGCACCTGGTCTCCTAAGCGCCCGCTCACCGAAGCCACCAGCGGCCTCCCCTATTACAACTGCGCCCGCATCACCCAACTGCGTGATGGCCGTCTGGTCATCATTGTCGATAAACTCTACGAGCGTGAGCGCAGTGGATCACCCGATCCCTACACGAATGAGCTGTACTTCAGTGAGGATGATGGCGCGACCTGGAGCGCCCCGGTGACGACTCCCGCCCTGGGTATCGTGCCGGACAAACTGCTGGAACTTGACTCTGGTCGCTGGATTATTGCCGCCCATTATTGGGACAGCGACTTCGGCTATCTCGTGCAGCGGCTCTGGTATTCTGACGATCAAGGGCAAACCTGGAGCGATCCAGTCATCATCGGGCAGCAGGCCGGTCTGAACCCTTGCGAAGTATCCATCCTGCCCGTCGGGGATAAAACGCTGGTGGCCTTTCTGCGCGAGAACTCCGGCGAAGGCTGGGATTGTTACAAGGCCATCTCACAGGATGCGGGTGCAACCTGGTCGGAGATGATCCGTTTTCCCCTGCCCGGTTGTCATCGTCCGGTGGCCGGCCTGCTTCAGGATGGCCGCATTCTTATCACCCACCGTTTCATGCAGGGGGGCAAGGGCTGGGTCGGTACCTGGACACAGAACTTTTTCGCCGCCCTCACCGATGTCGAATCTGCCCTGGCGCCCACCCGCAAAGAGGCCTGGACGCGCATCCTGCCGCTGGATTTTGACCGCTCTCCTGTGAGTGATCTCGGCTATTCCGGCTGGGTGCAGTTCGACGATGGCGAAATCTACATCGTCAACTACATCGTGGATGACGCGCCCAACGGCCAGATTCGCGGTTACAGCCTGCGACTTGAGGATTTCCTCCTGCCGCAGTAAATCACAAAACTCTCTGCTACGCCCGCACCTGTTCGAGATACCCTCGGCAGGCAGGGCGCATCAGCGACTCCAACCCTATCGTGATATAACGTGTACCGCGCGCCTTCCATTCATGCGCTTCCTGTACATTGTTGACCATCGTCCCCAGCGCGATGTCGGTTTTTAACACCGCCTCAGCCACCTTATCCATCGCCGCCACCACATCAGGATGTGTCTTGTTTCCCGGCACTCCCAGCGAATGCGACAGATCATTCGGGCCGATGAAAATCACATCGATTCCATCAATGGTCAGATATTCTTCAATCCGATCCACCGCTTCCCCGGTTTCGATGTGGATAATGACCATTGTTTCTTCATTGGCACGCTGCACATACTCGCCCAGCGGCACGGTCTGCGCATAATCCGCCGCACGCACCCCGGCCAGGCCGCGCACCCCACGCGGCCCATATTTGGCCGCCTGCACTGCGCGCTCAGCTTCCTCACCAGAGTTCACCCAGGGCACATGGATTCCATGCGACCCCACATCCAGAAACCGCAGGATAAGATGCGGCTGGTTGGTTGTCACACGTGCAATCGGCGTAATATTACGGATTTCCGCCGCCCGCACCAGATTCTCGATGTGTTCCGGTTGCAGTGTGCCGTGTTCACCGTCAAACACCAGAAAGTCCCACCCCTGCAAGGCGACAAATTCCGCCAGCGAAGGATCAGCATAACGAATAAACGTCCCAAAAATTGTTTCCCCGGCCTTAAGTTTGGCTTTTGCTGTATTCGTAAACATCATTTTCCTTTTATAATTACCAGCGCATGGCCTGGAATTTCCAGCCCGGTTCTACTTTTTGCATTTCAATCTCGTCATTTCGGTATGTCAGGCCGCAGGCCACATACTGCTCATGCAGCCGCGCCAGCATTGCCCGGTCAAGCTCCACACCCAGCCCAGGCTCATTGGACACCACAATCGCGCCTTCATCAAACTTGAACCGCCCGCTGGTAATCACTTCTTCCGACTGCCAGGGATAATGAGTATCGCAGGCATACGTCAGTTCAGGCACCGCCGCCGCCAGATGCACCATCGCCGCCAGCGAAATACCGATATGGCTGTTCGAGTGCATCGAAAGCCCACGACCAAAAGTCCGGCAGATGCGCCCCAGTTCCACCGACGCGCGCAGCCCACCCCAGAAATGATGATCGCTCAGAATAATATCTTCCGAACTGCATTGGATACAGCCGGGAATATCCTCAAACGAAGTAGTACACATATTGGTCGCCATCGGGATATTGACCGCCTGCCGCACACGACCCATATCATCCTGCCCGCGCACCGGATCTTCATAATATTCCAGCACACCTTCCAGTTCACGCCCCCATTTGATCGCCGTCTCTACAGACCAGATCGCGTTAGGGTCAAGCCGCAGCGGCACATCCGGGCCAAAGGCCTCGCGCAGCGCCTTCATCGCCGCCACTTCCACCTGCGGCTCAAAAACACCACCCTTCAGCTTGATCGACTGAAAGCCAAATTCCTCACACATGGCCTGTGCCTGCGCCACGATGCCAGCCGGGTCAAGCGCGGCGGCCTGCCGTGCTGCTGCCCAGCCTGTCGCCTGCGGGTCAGTCCCGAATCCCAGTTCGCCACCCGCGCCTTCATACTTAAAAAACAGGTAGGCCGAAAACGGCACCCGGTCACGGCTCTTGCCTCCCAACAAATCCACCACGGGTCGGCCTGTCGCCTTCCCCATGAGATCAAAACATGCCACCTCAATAGCGCTGTGAACATGCGTCAGCCCACGCTGATCCCAGGGGGTCTCGCCGCGTGATTGGCTGGTTTCCAGCCCGAAGCGCGCAACCAGCGCCTGATAAATTGCGTTGAGGTGAAATGGGTCTTTGCCGATCACGATTTCGCGCGCGGCTTTCAGCGCGCTCAGCGCCTTTTCGCTGCCCGGTACTTCCCCCAGGCCAGAAATCCCATCTGCTGTTACCAGTTCTACGATAATCCGCAGCGCGTAAGGTGCGTGCAGCCCTGCCGCATTCAGCAGCGGCGGGTCGGTAATGGCAATGGGTGTCACGTGCATCTCAGTAATGCGCATATAATCCCCCGATACAGGCTATTGTCAAGCAGATAGCCACTTATCCTAACCACTCTTGGCCACTTTGCCTATAACCACAATTATTAATTAAAAAGTAAATTAAACCCCCATGATAAACAGCCCAAAATGCTTGATTTCGACGGAAAAAATTTGATAAGATCCAATGATAAAGATGCACATAATAATATTTAGCATCTTTAAGGAGGTAGAAAATGATGCAGAATAATCCACAGGAGCAGGTCAACGTCCTCACC
>JBGSXK010000108.1:0-1808 GCA_041751455.1 Anaerolineae bacterium | reverse complement strand
CGTGCCTTGATGGATGGGGCATGTCCGTTTTATAAAGCGCGCAAGCAGGCTGAATGTTCACATATTCTCGTGGTCAACCACGCTCTGCTACTCTCCGATGCATCCACCGAAAACCGGGTACTGCCAGACTATCGTTATCTGGTGCTGGACGAGGCGCATCATCTGGAAGATGCGGTCACCAACAGTCTGAGCTTTCGGCTGGACGAATCCACCTTCCGCCGCCGCCTGGCCGATCTCGGCGGGCCGCAGAAAGGCCTGCTAGGTGACCTGCTGCGCAGCGCGCAGGACAGTCTGCCAGATAAAGAAGTCGAAAAGCTGGAACGCTACATCCGCAATATCAGTGAAGCCTCAACCTTGATGGAGCATCATATTGGTGCACTATTCAAGGTAATCCGGGCCTTTGTGGTGGACTTCAGTAATGCACAATCCAGCGACTATCTGACACAAATTCGCATTACGCCCGACCTGCGCGAGCGTCATACGTTTTCGCCAATTGAAACCATCTGGCAAACCCTGAAAGAATTTATCGAAGTCATCAGCCAGGCTATGTTCCACCTGACCGAGGCACTTGGTCGCCTGGAAACCTTCGAGATGCCCGATTACAACGACATTTTTAACAGCACTGTCACTGCTGCGCGCTTCTTGCAGGACATGAATAAGCAGCTCACTGCTTTTATCCTGGAGCCAGACCAGAATACCATTTACTGGATCAGCGCTGGGCAGGATATGACGTATAACCTCTCGATCAATGCCGCGCCGCTGCATGTAGGACCGATGGTCGAACGGTACTTGTGGGACACCAAAGAGTCTGTCATCATGACAAGTGCCACACTGCGCACCAACAACAGTTTTGATTATGTGCGCGAACGTCTCAACGGCCAGCATGTCGAAGCGCTGGAAGTTGGTTCGCCCTTCAATTACCTCAATTCAACGCTGATCTACCTGCCAACAGATATTCCAGAGCCGACTAATCGTCACCAGTACCAGCAGGCGGTGGAGCGCGGATTGATCGAACTGGCCGCTGCGCTGAACGGGCGGGTAATGGGCTTATTCACCAGTTACACCCATTTACGTCAGACTGCTCAGGCCATCACACCTCGCCTGGCACTGGGTGATATTACGGTCTATGACCAGAGCGATGGCACCAGCCGACAGGCGCTTCTGGAAGGCTTTAAGTCGACAGAACGGGCAGTGCTGCTGGGGACGCGAAGCTTCTGGGAAGGGGTGGATATTCCCGGTGAATCGCTCAGCGCGCTGGTCATTGTGCGTCTGCCCTTCGCCGTACCGTCCGACCCGATCTTCGCTGCCCGCTCAGAAACCTATGATAACTCTTTTAATGAGTATGCCATCCCTGACGCGATCCTACGTTTCCGCCAGGGCTTCGGACGTTTGATTCGCACCAGCACTGACCGGGGTAGTGTACCCGTCTTCGACAGGCGCATCGTCAGCAAAGGCTATGGCAGCAGCTTCCTCGAAGCCCTGCCAGAGTGTACAATCCAGCAAGGATCGTTGAGTATGCTGCCCACTGCGGCCAAAAATTGGCTGAATCATACGTAAAAACGATGTCCTGTTAATTTATCCTTATGAGGATTTATGCTAAAGTAGGACGGTAAGTACGTACAATAGAGGCAAAAAGAATGCGAACTCCCGCGGGCAAGGACTGTCGCTATTATTACGCGGATTTTCATCGCGGGCGCAATGTCCAGGAATGCCGCTTAGTCAAAGGCAACCCGGAATCCATGCGTTGGAGGCCGGGCGATTGTGCCAAATGCACCGTACCAGAAATTTTGAATGCCAACAGCAGCCCC
>JBGSXK010000107.1:0-7884 GCA_041751455.1 Anaerolineae bacterium | reverse complement strand
TTAGTATAGTGTATGAATACCAAATTAGATCATCATCCCAACCCCATCTTTCACTAATGACAATCACGCGAAGTTTTTTATCGTTTTGCTCTATATGGACGGATATTTCATCATTTGACAGGGTTTCTTCAACCTTGCTTAACACTACATCATTCATCACCTGCTCGGATAGTACAATTTCCCATATGCGCTCCCATCTATTGTCTACTATCTCATGAAGTTCAGGCCAATTACGAACCACAATTTTATCGGCATCATACTTCTTCATAGTATCATCTCTGGTCTTTAAACTTATCAATGATTGTGATGTAAATTGTACCATCACTAATGCCTTGATTGATTTCAGAAAAAGTACTTGGTGAGAAAATAGCTTCGACATATTCACCCCAGACGCGATTTTCAATCGCCCCGCTATCTTGGAATTTTTTAAACAGCGTTTCAGGCAATTGCATAACTAACAAAACAGGGGTTTTTGAATGTCGCATCCCAAATGTAATCAGACCTGATCCAATATCACTGTAGGTTTCGGATGTAACCTCTACCGTGAAAAAGCTGCCAGGTCTATTAACAGACCCGCCCTTAAAACTGGCTTTTGCTGCATTTTCATTTAACCCATTTCGCAAAATGTCTTGTATGCTCTCAAACGATGAAGCATGGGCAAAATCTCTAGTTTGGATACCCCCTGTACTGCCTCCACCGCAATTGTGCACCACCCACTCACCCTCACCGACAGCGAAGGTGTGTGCCTCCTCGACAGTGAGGTCGTACATCGCCTGCACCTGCATGACGATAACCACGCTCTCCACCACCCCATAACTGTCATCCAGCGCGAGAATGTGATCTCCGGCTTCCAGATTGCCCGCGACTTTCCAGCCTTCAGCGGTGTAGGAGGGGTGGTTCGGGGTCATCTCGATGACTTCGCCTGTCGCTTCGGTGTAGCCCCCCATAGCTCAGAAATCAAACAGCCTCTGATGAGAGGCTGGGTTGTAAGTACTTACTCACTTCTTGGATTTTATCTCTCGTCCCAAACATAAGCGGAAACCAAAAAACCAGTTTGGATCTAGGCCTGCGTATGCACGTCCGCTACATGTGAGTTTATCTTCAATATCTGGTGGATTAAATGCACTCCCACCTCTTAAATTGCGGAATTGGCCTTCCAATTCTCCAACCCAATCGATTTGGGTTGTTCCGCTAGGATAATCAGTTGGGCAATCCAAACACCATTCCATAACATTACCTAACATGTCATAAAGCCCCCAATGGTTTGCTTCTTTTTGCCCAACCACTTGCGTACTTGGAGCTTCAATATTGGCACGATGCCATGCGACCTTCGATAAATCATCCAGAGTGTTTCCCAATTGATATTTCTGTATGGAATTTGACTTGCAAGCGTATTCCCACTCAGCCTCTGTTGGCAGCCTGAAAACATACCGTTCTGGCGCTTCCAACTTATATAACTCATTTATATTTAATAGGTGACAAAAATCCATAGCATCTTGCCAGCTAACCATTTCTATAGGCAAGTTAGAACCTTTAAAGCGACTTGGATTTGTACCCATCACTGTTTGCCATTGACATTGAGTAACTAGATGTACGCCAAGCCAGAATTCTTGTGTGATGATAACGTTAAACTCTCCCATTGGAGTGTCCGACCAGTCATCGAGACCTCTATCTTGGCTAGATCCCATGACAAATTGACCTGGGGGAATTCTGTTGAGCTTTAAAGCTATACAGTCTGTATTAAGACTGAGAGGTATTGTTATCTCGTTCATACTTCAACTACACCTTTAACCATTGATCTAACGCTTCAGTAAGATATAGAAGGCTCCGTTTAGGGTCTCTGTTTTGGTACACTCATCGTATCAGGTAGATCAAACAAATTAAAATTTATTACATCTGCGAGACTTTGAATAACTGGTGCTCGAAGCTTAATAGGCTCACCACCAAACACGCTGGTATAGATTTGTGGTGCTTCATCTACAAGCCAGTTAACCATGTTAATTGATCTGGAAGTCCAACGAATTCCTAAATGATTCGGCGAGGTATAGAATAGAGTGAATCCTACAAGTCCGCTTTCCCCCAAATTTCTTTGAGTTACCTGAGCATCGAACTGTCTCCAGTGATCCCACACAACCGCATGACCTCCCTCTCTGCCTACTCTAAACCCAATGGGGGGTATTTTTCCCGTTTTCAGAACTGTTCCTTCGCTAGGAAACCCTACCCACCTACTTGAATTTAGGTCATATACACTTGAAAATACAGTTGCTTTACCGGGATTATATAAGTCCAATGTCTCGAGATTGTGAGTACGTACAACATCAGAATCACCAAGATTACCAAGGGCATAACGTGGCACGTTACAACCGTTGGCATTATGCACCACCCACTGGCCCTCGCCGACGGCAAAGGTGTGTGCCTCCTCGACGGTGAGATCGTACATCGTCTGCACCTGTGCGACGATGGCGATTCCATCCCGCATGGACTGGATAGCGCCGACTCCCCACGACGCTGGCAGCGGGCGATCTCCTTGACATAAGAAACACAGCAGGCATATAATTGACATAATGACAAAATTTGTCAGCATGTCAGGGGGGTGTTTGAGCGATAAAAACACAGATAACGAAGCCCGTGAGCAGCGCATTCTGGATGCTGCTGCCGACCTCATCATCCAACAGGGCTACGACAAAACGACGATGAGCGATGTCGCGGAGGCCGTCGGGGTCAGTCGGGGCATCATCTACCTGCACTTTGATAGCAAGGACAGCCTGTTCGGGACGCTGCTCTATCATGAAATGCTGCAATACAGGCAGGCCTGGCTGGATTACATCGACGCTGACCTACACGGCGGCACGATTGGCGGCATTTACCGCGCCGTATTGCACGCCATCCGCAGTCGCCCGTTGATGCAGGCCATGATGCGCCGAGACAGACGGGTTTTCGGCGGGTATCTGCGCAGGCCGGATAACCTGTTCAAATCGATGCGGAGTGGTTCCATATGGGCGGATACCCTGCGGGCGATGCAGGCAGTCGGCGCAGTGCGGCAGGATATTGACCCGGTGGTGATGGCGCACATCATGGAGATGATGTCTTACGGCATGGTGAGCATCTCCGACATCAAAGACCCGGACGAGATGCCGCCGTATGAAGTGGTGATGGAAACAATGGCCGATATGATGGATCAGATCATGACACCGGAGGACGGCGGCAATCCAGAGGCAGGCAAAGCCATCATCCGGCAGTTGGCAGAGGCCGCCAGATCACAGTTCCAGCCGCCCCAATCCGATAACACAGAGACTTCATGAAAGGTTTTTACGATGACCACACAGGTAATCGAAACCCGCGACCTGACCATGTACTACCGGCGGCGGCGGGGCATTGAGAAGGTCAATCTTCAGGTGCAGCAGGGCGAGGTGTTCGGCTTTCTGGGGCCAAACGGCGCAGGCAAATCAACGACGCTGCGTGTGCTGCTGGATGTGATTCGCCCCACAACCGGGCAGGCGCTGCTTTTTGGCATGGACAGCCGCAAAGAGGGCAGAGAAGCGCGCAAACGCATCGGCTATCTGCCGGGTGAATTGAGCCTGCCCGATCATCTGACGGCACAACAGTTTTTTGATGTGATGGCCGGGGTGCGCGGGCTTCAGGACACAAGCTATCAGAACATGCTGTGCGAACGCCTGCAACTGGATGCCAGCCGCCGCATCCGGGAATTTTCGCGGGGCAACAAGCAGAAAGTCGGGCTGGTGGCCGCCATGATGCACAAACCGGAACTGCTCATCCTCGATGAACCCACCGGCGGCCTCGACCCACTGGTTCAGCGCACCGTGCTGGAGATGGTGCGCGAAAGCCGGAAAGAAGGGCGCACGGTGTTCTTTTCCTCGCATGTGCTGTCCGAAGTCCAGGCCGTCTGTGATCGCGTAGGCATCATCCGCGAAGGGATGCTGATTTCCGTCGAGCGAGTCGATACGCTCATCAGACAGCAGTTCCGCCGCCTGCGCCTCACGCTGGAACAGACCCCGCCGCCTGCCATCTTCACCACCAACGGCGTAAAAGAGCTTGACCGCTTCGACCACAGCATCACCCTGCAAATTCACGATGGAATGCAGGGCGTGATGGAAACGGCGGTGCGCTATGGGCTGCGCGATGTCGAGGAACAGCCCGTCACACTGGAAGAGATATTCATGGCCTATTACGGTCAGACACAGCAGCTACAGGGAGAACATCATGCTTAGCTATATCATTTACGAACTGCGCCGTCGTCGTGGCTCGATTATTGGTTGGGGTGTGGGTGTGGGCTTCTTCGTGCTGATGTACTCGATGTTCTATCCCTCGCTGCCCGCCGAGATGGTCGAACTGAACTTTGACGAAATCGAGATTTATCAGGCGTTGGGCAACTTTGAGATGGGGTCATTTGAAGGCTACTTCGGCTCTACCATCCTCGGTTTTATGGCGCTGCTGGTCATCATGTACGCGGTATCCAATGGTACGAGTACGCTGGCAGGTGAGGAGGAAGACGGCACGCTGGAACTGATGGTCACGCTGCCGCTGCACCGCTGGGAGGTCGTAATCGGTAAAGCAGTCGCAATGACGATCTCCGCCTTCCTGATTCTGACGATTGTGGCTGTAATGGGCGTTATCGCTTTTGTGATGATCGCCGGTCAAATCGAAACGACCCTCACGGCTGGCGATCTGATCCTGCCGATCTTCAGCGCCCTGCCCATCGTGCTGTTGTTCATGATGATGAGTCTGTTCTTCAGCGCGTTCATGCCGCAGCGCCGCTTTGCCATTGGCGCTGCGGCGGGGGTTGTGGTGGGCAGCTACTTCGGCGGCAATCTGCTCCCCATGATTGAAGGCATGGAGTCCATCACAACCCTGATGCCTTTCCATTATTACGAACGCAGCCCGGATGTGTTTGCAAAGGGCATCCAGGTAGGCGATGCGCTGGTGCTGCTGGTGGCGGCGCTGGTCTTCCTGCTGCTGGCCGTGTGGAGCTTTTCGCAGCGCAACCTCACCACCGGCATATGGTTCTGGCGGCGCGGGCATATAGCCTGACCAGCATCCTTCATAGCTGCGGCATTTTTGCCGTCCGCCACCTCGATCACGGTTGAGGCCAGCAGACCCACCTGCCAGCCTTCAGCCGTGTAGAAGGGATGGTTCGGAGTAGTTTGATCAACTCCCCATTGATGGTCACGTAGGCAATTGCCGGGTCGTTGTGGACATGCGTGTGCGTGACCTCGTATTCGCCCACTTCGCCTGTGGCTTCGTTGTAGGCATAGACGATGTCGCCTGTCTCTACATCCCTGATCGGCACTTTGCCTTCGATGGTCGAGACGAGGGTGTCGTCGCTGAAGCTGCACACGTCGACCGGGCGACGCAACCCTGGGATGTTAATATCGGTGTTCCGCACTCGCCGTGAGATGGCCCCCCAGCCTTCATCTATCCAGCGGGCGATAGACTTAATGAGTCGCGGGACAAGCCCCAAGAGTTCACCCGCCACCGAACCGCCGATGCTGGCGACCACGTTCCGCAGGAACGCCTCGCCAGACATTACAACATGACCGAAGTGAATCTGAGTCGATGGTTGAAGAAGCGCGGGTTAAGACGGACGGGACAGTGAGACATCCATAATCATGGCTTTACGACAAATATCGCTCCCTTAAAATTCTTGCTCTCATAAATTAACTCCATCACCTGGTACACAAAATCGCCATAAGCCTCCGTGGCGATTGCCACCACATCATAGCTGTTCTCATGAACTTCGTGGGCAATCTCAACTTCAGGAATGCCCTGGCGCAATCTCAGAGAACCCTGAACACCTTGTTGCCACAAGGAATGAGTACAAGCCGCAAGGTGACCGCCTATGAAAGTGTCAGGCTGAATAAAATCAGTCAACTGACTCTTGATGTAGGCGTTCGTAGAAGATGAGGCAACCATCAGAAGGGTCACAGAGGTGTTTTGCTGTACCGCGGGCAGTATGCCATGGAGGACATTAAAATCTGGCGCGTGACCGCGAAGGATAACGAGAATCCGCTGAAGCGGCTGTGGCGAAGAGGAGAACAGCAGTAAAGAGGGAGAATCTGGCCCCAACAGCAGTTTCAGGTCGGCTTGCTGCGGCACATGCGTGACCATAATCTGTGAATCGCTCTTTTCAGGCAGCAACGATAATCCAGAATATGAGAGAGCGCCCATCTCTAATGTGGTGATCTGCTGTGCGGGCAGCATAAACATCTCGGTCACATACTGCTGACCCCAGACGATTTTCTCTGGGGTGTCGCTCCAGACAATAATCTGTTGTGTCTGGTGATGGGCTTCTTCCGGCCAGATTTTATGTAATGCCTGAATAATTTCCTGTGCCTGGCCCTGCACAGGGACAATTTTTGTTTCCAGGACTGCCGTGATGGCTTCATCATCCTGTGCAATCGGGATAGCCAGATGGTAATAAGCGATCTGGCGCGGCAGCCGTTTCGCCAAAGCTTCATTAAGCGTGATCCTGGTGAGTTCAATCTGTGGATGCATCATAAGGCCAGTCTGGATCAGGACTCGTACTGTACCATAAGGGCATAGCCAAGAGATGTTAGAGAACAGCCGTGCGCAGACTCAGTACCTCCGTCATCTCGCCCGTCAGTCGAAAGCTTAAGGTCTCACAAAGCGAAGATAAAGCTCACGACCTGTTCCACCTTGTGACCAGACTCGTGGTTTTCTTTCGAGACTTCACTTTAGCAGAGGTGACGTGAAAACAACCTGTCAGACTGTGGGGGAGGGTCTGTGATCCTCCCAACCATTCACCCTGGTTTCACCACGTCTATTCGCTGCTGATGCCAGACGAAAAATTTAAGCCGCTGTGTCCGGGAGTCTGGCACATTTGCAGTTCGGTGCCATCAATATAGATATGCACCAGTTGTTGTGTGCCGTCCAGCGCCTTAAAAGCAATAGTATGCTCGCCCTGGTACAGGCCATCTTTTTCCAGTTCGCGCAGCAAACCATGCAGCGAACCTAATTTGCGAACCAGTTCTGCGTAATCCATAAGCCTTCTGTCTCCATGACTTTGTGCAGCGCCTATACTTATTAACTTAAGGCATAATAGGCGGCTGACACCTTAAGATTTTCTTATTAGAACATATTTATGTGAGATGTGCATGGGAAGGCTGGCCCGCCTGATCCTGGGCATTACGGGTGAAAGGCACGTCTGTGGGGCTTGCCTTCACT
Source organism: Anaerolineae bacterium (assembly GCA_041751455.1). GTDB lineage: Bacteria > Chloroflexota > Anaerolineae > Aggregatilineales > Phototrophicaceae > JAIOHN01. The sequence goes on along the minus strand of JBGSXK010000107.1, from coordinate 681 downwards.
CAGGTGCAACCGCTATCATTAACCTGTGCGCCGCGCTGCAACCTGATTGCTGAAGCCTTCTTATGCTCATCATCCTGTTTGGACAACCCGGTGCGGGGAAAAATTACGCGGGGCACATCTTCGCCCAGGATTTCGGCTTTCACTTCCACGATGCAGACGAAGATCTGCCGCCGCAGATGCGTGCCGCCATTCAGCATAAGCAGATGGCAACCGATGCCATGCGGGCAGCGCATGTCGAGAATATCATCACCCGTGTGACCGCTTTACTGCCACACTATCCCGATAGTGTGATAGGTGGGGGCTTTTTCAAAGCGTGGATGCGCCAGCAGTTTCTGGAGCATTTTCCGCAGGCCGTCTTTGTGCTGATCGAAAGTGCGCCGGAGGTGCGGCGGGCACGCCTGCAGCGCCGTGACCATCACCTGGCCGACCTGACTTATGCCGAGAAAATCTTCTCAGCCTTCGAGCCGCCTGCACCTGGCGGTCCGGTGCTGCATAACAACCAGGACGGAGAGGACAGCCTGCGCGTACAGATTGGCCTCCTCCTGAATGATCCTGCCATCCGTCCCCAACCTGCTGTCGGCAGTTAACCCTCACGGCCAGGCCCACAGGACAGGGGCGGGTTTGCGTCCCCCCACCCCTGCCAGAAACCTATTCTGGAGCAGCCCTGCCCCTATTCCAGCA
>JBGSXK010000106.1:0-9637 GCA_041751455.1 Anaerolineae bacterium | reverse complement strand
CAATGCAGCGGCAGATTACCTGCTGGCGCGGGTGGGCACAGCCGGCTTCCCCGATCTTTATGCCCGCCTGGGCATCTCTCTTATGACCGCTCCAGAGGATAATATTGGGTATTTCCTGGCTTTTAGCAACCACGAAACAGGATTTGCCAATCCTGAAACACTCACCCCGGAGCAGTACGCTGCCGAGCGTGAACGTCTGCGCAGCCTGTTCCTCGACAATGAATCGTGGCGCGCGGCACTCCTGAATTACAATCCGGTACAACTGCCTTCCATCGCCGATCAGTTGGCTTATTTTAACAACTTCGGCAACCGGGCGACCCCACGAATGATGGCGGAGGTCATGGCCGCCATTTATGAAGGCGAAGCCCTGGGGGTGGAAGCCAGCCGGATTGCTCGTGAGCTGCTCGAATGGCCAATGGCGTTTCCGATCAACCAGGAGCAGTTTAGCGCACTGGGGACAAAAGGCGGGACGCTGCCAGGGATATTCACGGCGGCTTATTATGCTGCGCCAGTTAACGGCGAACCTATCGCGCTGACGGTGTTTTATCGCAACCTCGACCCGGCGACATTCACCGACTGGCTGCAAAGCTTCCAGCATCAATTGTGGGAACTGGACATTCTCACACGCGGCTGCGCTGTGGTAGAAGAGGTGCTGTCGTGAGTCGTCGCCTGATGGTCGTGTTCAGCGTACCCCCCATGCACCTGGATGCGGTGTTAAACGCGATGGCTGAGGCAGGCGCAGGTGAAATCGGGGAATATACGCACTGCTCGTATACCAGCGCGGGGCTGGGGCGCTTCAAACCGAGCGCGGAAGCCAATCCGGCAGTAGGGACGCGTAAGAAAATGAATACTGTGCCGGAAGTACGGGTGGAGACGTTCTGCCCACGTGAGCGTGCGCAAGCGGTTGTGGCAGCTATCCGTGAGGCTCACCCCTACGAAGAACCTGTGCTTTATCTGATTCCACTGCTGAGTGAGAATGAGTTATAAAGCTGAATAGCCATCCCCACCTTAGAAGCCAGCCTGACGCAAAAACGTGATGCTGGCAGGCAGCTCTTCTTGCAAACGCGCAGGCTCAGCCCTGCCGCAGGCCAGTGTCACCCAACCTGTATAGCTGGCTTCGTGTAGTGCGTCCGCCAGCGCCGCGAAATCAAGTTCTTGCTGTGCGGGCAGCGTTTCGTGCAGGTCGGCCACCTGGAAATAACCAAGGTCGGCCACCTGCGCACGCAGCGCTGCTGCCGGATCATCCTCTTCCAGCGCCATATACAAGCAGTTCGCGGCCAGCTTTACATGCGGGTGATCCTTGATCTTACGGCGGAACAGCGCGGCCTGTTCCAGTCGGTTGATAAAGTAGGTTTCATCACGGCTGAGCGGCAGAATGTCCAGCTCCACGCCGATGGCATAGGCCAGGTCGGAGACTGTGCGCAGCAGCCACACCATCATCTCGGATTCAAGTTCGACCGGGGCGCGGTAAGGGGTGAGATCGGGCATCCGGCTTGGGCCATAATGTGGTACAAACACCACATGCCCTGCGCCGAGGTCTACCGCATCGGCCATAGCCTGCCGCAGTGCGCCGATGGCCTGTTCACGCTCCGCCAGGTGCGGCGCAAGGTAGCCATCCCGTCGCCCCATGTGGACTGCCGCCGTCATAATGCCGGTATGCACCAGCGCCTCGGCGATATCCGGCACACGTGCGGTCAGCCCATCAGCATCAAATTCGACCCCCGTGAAGCCCAGTTGTACAGCATGGGTCAGCTTTTCCCTTATATCTTGCCCCGGCAGTAGTTTTTCCTGGATAGCGAGCTTCAGCATCGCCTCAGACTCCGCCTGTACTCAGAATGTTAATCATTGAGCTGATCATCGTCGTCAGGTCGGGGTGGTTAACTTCATAATGCTCAACAGTCGTTTGCAGACGGTCCAGCAGGGTCTGCTGCTCAGCATCCTCGGCCAGCATCTGGCGCAGCGAGTCGGTTAGATCATCCAGCACCGCCTGCTTCTCCGGGTTTTCTGCCGGGGTGGCTTCCAACTCTTTCAGCAGGCTTTCTAGTGCAGTACGCGCATCTTTTTGCATCATTCCATCCGTTTGGTGGCCAGCTTAAGTAGTATAATCATACACGACGCGGCACGCCTTAGGTAATAGTTTATTGACAGGTTTTTGACAACTTGCCCGCTTTTTAATAGCCTCGCTAAGTAAAGTATTAGGTACATGCGAGGCTATTTATGATAAACTGATAGCAGGAAAACCTGTTTCAAACCAGAAAAAACCTCAAGGACAACTCGTGACAACACTACGCCGCCTTTCGTTACCGATAGATTTTTTCGTGCTGCTGTTTGCTATCAGTGGGATATTGGGGCTGCTGCCTGCCTATGACCGCTCGCTTGGCTATGGGGTGTTATTGGCGGTTCTACTGAGCGCGGCACTCTATTTTGTGGTTGCCTATTTTGTGCGCTCGTTCGAATTCGCCCGCAATATTGGCCTGTTTCTGCTGCTGGTCGGTGTGTGCTTTGCGCTGTTGTTTATCGGCCAGTACGGCCACCAGGGTTATATTGAAGTCCCAGGTTTTGTGGACCGCCTGGGGCATATGACGACGGTACTGCCAGAAGTAAGCAGTTATGATATGCACCCCAACGCCGCCGCGACCTTCCTGGAAGGGTTGATTCCGCTTGGTATTGTGCTGGCGTTCACCAGCCGTGAGCGCATCCAGCAGATTGTCTGCGCGCTGGGCATCCTGGTCATAAGTTACGCTCTGCTGCTGACTTTCTCACGCGGGGCGATGGTCGCGCTGGCAGCCACCCTGTTGATCTTCCTCGTCACGCGTCTGCCCCGCCTCTATGCACTGGTGGTAGGGCTGGTGATCGTCGTAGTGGGGGTGATCCTGCTGCTGTTCCTGCCGCACAACCTGCCGATGATCGGGGAATCGCTCGATTGGGTGATGGACCGTCTGCTGCTTTACCGCAACAGTGCCTATGTTGCCAGCGATTATGCTTTTACAGGTATAGGCCTGGGTGATACATTCACGCTGGTTTATTCGCGCTTTGGCCTGCTGATCCAGGTGCCTTTCCTCTCCTACACGCACAACCTGCCGCTGGCCGCCTGGACAAATCAAGGCCTGTTAGGGTTGATCGCGTTTTGTGGGATGGTCGTCACGTTTTACCTGTTCGTTTATCGGGTGAACCGCTCCAGCACCCCACGCCGCCTGTTTCACGGGATGTGGCTGGCGGCTACGACGACTTTACTGCACGGCCTGTTCGATGCACGTCAGTATGTCGAAGGCTGGTGGATGATGGGGATGATGTTCCTGTGGATCGGGCTGGCAGTCGCACTGGGGCGCAGTTCGCTGCAAAAGGCCTTCTGGGTATCGCGCGAGGTAACATTGACCTATGTCCCCCGTAGGATGACTGCCGCCGGGGTTGTGGTCGCGCTGGCGCTGACGGTGATCTTTCATCGCCCCCTGGTGGCTGCCTGGAATACGAACATCGGCGCGCTGACCGAAACACGCGGCGAACTAATGTCTCACCTCACAGATGATCAGCGTATTCTGCACTTTCTCTCTGCCGAAGGCTGGTATCAGAACGCCCTGGATACCGAGCCAAATCTGTCGAACGCCAACCGCCGCCTGGGGAACCTGGAGGTCAAGCTGGAACGCTTTGAGAAAGCTGTACCGCTGTTAGAGGCGGCTTACGCCCGTGAGCCCACTAACCCGGCGACCGTTAAAGGGCTGGGGCTATCTTATGTATGGGTGGGCGAGACAGAAAAAGCGGCGGAAGTGTTGAGCCAGCTTGAGAACATCACAGATATGAAAAATGAGTTGTATACCTGGGGACATTATCGCACCGAACAGGGCAAGACTTTAATGGCCGCCTATGCCTGGGAGACTGCCCAGCTCCTCTATCCTGACCCTACTAACCTGGACGTGCTGATGCTGATTGGCAACACGTTTCTCTCTGTGGGGAGGTCAGCCGATGCACAGCGATGGTATGAGCAGGTACTGGAATATGACCCGAACTACGAGGCCGCGCAGGTCGCGCTGCAATTCTTGAGCTAGAAATCTGCTTTCCTCTGCTGTGCTATACCAAGCGACCTGTCGAGGTCGCTTTTTTATTACTGCCCTAACCCCCAATCTCTGGGAGTCTTAAACAGTCAGATTTTCACTACGATATGACCAGATAACGTTATCCAGTCATATTGACCTGTGGGCCTGTTATGATTCTTGAAATATCTCAAAGTCATGATGAGATTGAAGAGCGAATATTGGAGGCTTCCGCGCAGGTGTTTGCCCATTATGGATATGACAAAACCAAGATGGGCGACATCGCGCGGGAAGCACGTATCGCTAAAAGCACACTTTATCTGCGCTGGAAGACCAAAGAGGACCTGTTCGGCGCGCTTATCTGGTATGAAGCACGTCAGTTCACCTATCAGTGGCTGGCGCGGGTGGAGGCCGATCCACTGGGCGGCACCTTCCCCCATCTGTATCGTCATGCGGTGCTGTTGATGCGGGAAAGCGCGTTTGTGATGGCGCTCATTACCCGTGACCGCCGTGTCCTGGGCAACTTTTTGAAGAGGCCAGAGATGGATGGATTGATCGAACAACGTCTGTCGATGTCGCGCCTGTTTCTGGCCCGTTTGCAGGCCGCCGGTGTGATCCGTGCTGACGTGAATATTGAGGCAGTAGGCTTTCTGCTCAACAGTATGCAGTACGGGTTTCTCAAGCTGGATGAGATCACGAAGGAGAACCCGCCCATTGAGGACGCGCTGGACATCCTGGTGGAGATGCTCAATCGTCTGCTCACGCCGGAGGATGGCAGCAACAATGAAGCTGGTAAGGAGGTCATTAAAGAGATCATGGCCGAAATTCATGCTTTTCTGGATGCCTTTGAAAATCGGTCTGACGCCTGATCTGCGGTTGAGCTTATGACTGCATCCCACGTACTCACAGAACACAGCCTGCAACGTCCGGGCTGCCAACTGCATTATTGGCTGGGTGGCCCGGAAGATGGCTCGCTGGTCGCCATGCTACATGGGGCGACAATGGATCACCAGATGTTTGATGAGCAGGTTGCTGCTTTGATAAATGATTACCGGGTGCTGGCGTGGGACACGCGTGGTCATGGCAAGTCACGGCCTGTCGCTGGGGATTTTGCACTGACCTATTGCGCTGATGATCTGAAGGCGTTACTGGATCATCTGGGTGTGGAGCAGGTGGTGGTGGTCGGGCAGTCAAGGGGGGGATATATCGCCCAGCAGTTTTATTTGCGTTATCCGCAGTATGTCCGGGCAGTGGTGGTTATCGGCTCAACCTGTATCGCTGTGCCTTATTCCCGGCTGGAAGTGTTGGCATTAAAAATGAGCCTGCCACTGTTCAACCTGTGGCCTTATGAGCATTTTGTGGAAACAGTGGCACGCAGTACCGCGCTTCAGCCCGCCGTCCGCGATTATGCGCGCCGGACAGTCAGACAGCTTTCACGGGCAGAGTTTTTGATAATCTGGAAAGCTGTGACTCTGGCGGTGGATGAAAAAGGCATCCCAGATCATCGTATCCATTTGCCGCTGCTGCTCACCCACGGCGATCAGGATAGAACCGGGACGATCCGCCGCGATGCGCCCAAATGGGCGGCCTATGAACCGGATGTGCAGTACGTCGTGATCCCGGAGGCAGGACATAACGCGAATCAGGATAACCCGTTATTTTTTAATCGTGTGCTGCTGGAGTTTTTGCGTGAGCATGTTCTGGCAGTTCATTAACAGGGGAAGGGCAAGACCGTGACATCAGTCATCAAGACCGAAAACCTCACCAAAGTCTATAAAATGCGCGGGAAGGAAGTGCGGGCGCTGGACAGCCTGAATCTGGATGTGCAGCAGGGAGAAATCTTTGGCTACCTGGGGCCGAATGGCGCGGGTAAAACCACGACCATTCGCCTGCTGCTCGATATCATCCGTCCCACTACAGGCCGCGCCACCGTACTGGACATGGACGCACAATCCAGTAGTGTCGAACTGCATCACCATCTGGGTTTCCTGCCCGGCGAGTTAAACCTGTGGCGTGGGATGACAGGCGAAGAGGTTATCGAATATATCGGGCGTATACGCGGCAAACTGGATAAAGCTTACGTGCGTCGCCTGACGGAACAGTTGGAGCTGGACACGCGGCTGCGCGTGAAAACATACTCGTCGGGCAACAAGCGTAAACTTGGGCTGGTGCTGGCGTTGATGAACCGCCCACAGCTTTTGATTCTGGATGAACCCACTGGCGGGCTTGACCCGCTGATGCAGCAGATTTTCAACCATTTGATGCGCGAGGTGCGCGACGAAGGCCGTACTGTCTTTCTGTCTTCGCATGTATTGAGCGAAGTACAGGCCATCTGTGATCGGGTGGGCATCCTGCGCGCCGGCCAGCTTAAGGCAGTGGAACGGGTGGATACACTGATGAAGGCGAAATTCCGCTGGGTGACGCTGCGCTTTCACGAAGCTGTCCCGATGGCAGTGGTGGAGAATGTGCCGGGGGTGAGTGAAGTCGCCGTGCATAGCGATTCGCTGCGCTTCCAGTTAAGCGGTGATTTTGATCCACTGCTGCGGGCAGTAAATGGTTATTACGTGGCGGATATCCGCGTCGAAGACCCTTCGCTGGAAGAAATTTTCCTGGCATTTTATGGTAATGGACAAACTGTGCAGCAGGCATCGGGGCTGAAAGAGCAGGTAGCATCATGAGTGGGGTAATTTTTGGTCATACGATTAAAAGTGGTCTGCGCGCGACGATTATCTGGGGCATTGGCCTGCTGTTGTATGGCTTTTATGCCACCGCCATCATCCCGGATGTGGACGCGCTGCAACAGTACACCAATCTGATGGAAACCATGCCCCCAGCGCTGCTGCAGGTCTTCGGCGTGGGAGAGGACATGGCCTTCATGTCAACTCCGGCAGGTTTTGTCAGCTTCGGGTTTTTCGGATACATCATTCTGATGCTGGCCGTCTATGCCGTGGTCAGCGGCCTGAATGTGACATCCACCGAAGAAGACCAGGGCATTATGGATGTGCTGCTCAGCCTGCCACTGCCGCGCTGGCGGATCATCGTGGAGAAGTTCGCTGCCTATACGATACTGTCGCTGGTGATCGTGCTGCTGGGCTTTGCAGGGTTGGTAGCCGGCTTAGAAATGTCGGCGCTGGAAGTAGAAGTGGGGCGCTTGCTGGAAGGCAGTCTGAATATCCTGCCCAGTATGCTGTTGATAATGGCCGCAACCGTGTTTATCGCCGCAGTGGTCCGTAACCGCGGCACGGCGACTGCCATTGCTGCCGCCTTTGTGATCGTGAGTTATTTCCTGAATGTCATCGGCGGCATGGCCAGCGGCTCAATTGCTGCCCAAATCGCCCGCCTGTCGTTCTTCTACTATTACGACAATACCGGTGTGATGCAAAACGGGCTGGCCATGCTGAATGTCATCGGGATGCTCGCGGTGGTAGCGCTGCTGGTGGCCGGGGCCATGTGGGCATTTCAGCGGCGCGACGTGGGTATCTGATTTCTGCCGCGCAGGGCAGGTTTCAAATCTGCCCCTGCATTGTTTTGTGTTCCTCTCTGCATCCGCCACGACAGATTTATCCGTACTCATGGGTATTGGAATAACAATTCTTGCTTGAACACCTTAGATTCAGTTACAGTAAAGAGTCATACTATGGTGCGAAGGATTATAGGATATGTGGAAACGGGTTTTAGCGGGTCTGACTCTTGTGATACTGGTGTTGAATATGGGGCTGCCGGGGATGCTGGCACAGGAGGTGCAGGTGAGCGGGCCGCGGGCCTGGATTCCTGCCGGGTATAGTGGTTTCCTGAGCCTGCGCACCCGTAATCTCTCGGACACTTTCATGGGTTTGAATATGGCGCTGCTGGTCGGGTCACTGCTCCAGCCCACACGGGCTGACCTGCAAAGCGCGCAGTCTTTTGACAGCTTTTTCCCCCTCACCCAGTTGGATGTTGAGGGTGTCAGCTTCGGCCAGGATATTTTCCCCTGGCTGGGCGATGAGATGATTGTCGCCTATAAAAACTTCGCGTCTGGGCTGGTAGTCGATATAGACGATTTGCTGTTTATCCTGCCGACAGATAACCCGCTGCAATCCGCCAGCCGCTTCAGTCGCATTGTGCAGGGGCAGGACTTGCTGCAACGTGAAACCTATCGCGCTGCCGCGCTCTACATCGGTGATAAAACGTCTTTTGCCCTGGCGGCAGAAGGGGTGATTATTGGCCAGTACGACGAGGTAAAGGCCGTACTGGATTTGATGGCGGGCGAGGGCGAGCGGCTGGTGGACGCGCCAGCTTACCATGCAGTCACGGCGGTCAGCCCGTCGGATGCCCTGATCTTCGCCTACCTGGGTGGTCGCGAGGCGCTGGCGACAATCAGCTTTCTCGTCAGCGGCAGTGCTGCCGCTGAACCTCTGTTGGGCGCATTGGGCGAGGCATTGAGTGAGGTGCGTGGTGCGGCGGCCTTTGAGCAGGTGCTGCTGGGCGATGCGCTGGACGGCGTGGGCCTCAGCCTGCTGCCGGATACACTCCGTTTGGGTGCAGTGCGCGCCACGCTGACACTTTATGATGCTGATCAGCCTACACCAGTGGCTATAGCGGATTTTAATGCTGACCTGCTGAAGCTGGTTCCGCAGAACACCCTGATGGTACAGAGTGGGACGGACGCACCAGGCGCGGTGTGGAATGTGTTGTACGCGCTGCCACTCACCAACTTTGCCGGACAAATTTTGAGTGCGTTCCCGGTCACACCGTCGCCTGCCACGCTCAGTGGGGCGGTCGCTGTTCCCCAGGCCGCGGATATGACCCGCGCGGTGCAAGGTCTGCTGGAAACCCTGAGGCAGACGGCGAATTTCAGACTGGAAGAGGACCTGTTGGCGCACCTGGGTCACAGCTATTTGGTGGCACTGCTGCCACGCCCCAATAACCCCACACCGTTTTTTAATACGCCTTATGATGTGCTGGTAGTGGCCGAAACCGTCAACAGCAGTGCTGCGCTGCAAGGTGTAACCCGTCTTACCGAGGTAATCCTGGGGCTAGGCACAGTCGAGACCACGGTTGAAGAAACGAACTTTAATACCATACAACTCGCCAATGGACAGCCACTTATACGCCTGGGGCTGGTGGATAATTTGCTGGTGATCGCTACGGGCGACGCGCTGCCCCCGGCGCTGGCGGCCCGGCGCGGTGATAACCGCCTGGTCAGCCGCGCAAAGTGGGAATCCATCAGTCGGGATGCGCTGCCCCACTTTTATCTGGATATTCCCGCCTTTTATAACACCTTCCTGGCGCAGCCGGGCGGCGCGCAGTTTCGTCAGGCAAACCAGCTTGGCGCGTGGACGACTTATCTGGGTGATGGGGTGTATCAGGTGCAGGTGTTGGTGACACTGGCCGGCGAGATTGGCGGGTCGTAAAAACCCGAACGCCAGATAAGCGCTATCTGAAGAATTGTTAAGGAGGCTGGCGCTTCTTCATATTTAGGATAATATCTGAAACTGTGCCCTATGGTAGGGTTTAAACTGGCTATGCATTTCAATTGAAAGCTTTTTAGGAGTCTTAGTTATGTTGAGTAAACATCATCGCAATATATTAATGCTGGTGCTGCTGCTGCTGGCACTGGGTATTGTTCC
>JBGSXK010000105.1:0-8136 GCA_041751455.1 Anaerolineae bacterium | reverse complement strand
CCATCGCCGATGGAGAGAATGGTACTTTCCAGGCGTGGATGCGTTGCAAGTGAGCGATTAAACTCGTTCATGGCGCGGTCATCTTCGCTGGTGGGGGCGAGGATGCGCCCATTGCGGAAGGCGTTATGCGCGGCGACCATGCCCCCTATCCTCAGATTCTCCACTGCCCAGGCCAGATAGCTGGGATAACCTGCTTTATCCGCATCAATAAACACAAAATCAAATGGGCCTTTGCTCGTCAGACTCTTCAGTGATTCCTGGGCATCCCCTTCAATGAGTTCCACTTTACCGCTCACGCCCGCCTTCTCGAAGCTGGCCCGAGCGACCTGCGCATGTTTGCTGCTGACTTCCAGTGTGTAGAGCCGACCCTCGGCAGGCAGCGCACGAGCAATCCATGTACCACTGTAACCCGCCAGCGCGCCAATCTCGACCACTTTTTTCGCACCGACCGCCATTACCAGAAATTGCAGCAGGCGGCCTTCTTCCGGGTCGAGGCTGATCTGTGGCATTTCATTACGCACCGTCTCGGCCTGTATCCACTGGAGGGCATCATCTTCGACGATAAATAACTCAGTCACATACTGGCCCAAGGCTGTGTAAGTTTGTGCATCCATTTACTTAGCTCCTTTTATAAGATACAGGAGGGTGTTTTTAAATTCGAAAATGTGAACCCGCTTCACCTCTCCCATCGCAATCTCAAGAGGGGCAGGGGATGACCACAAAATACAGGTGCAATGTATACATGGCATCCCACAGCCACAGATGTTCGCTAATTGACTTCGCTATAATGCGCATGAGTTTTCTGCACAGGTTTACCGCGCCGGATCATGTAATGATCCATATCGCGGGCGACATAGGTCTCTGGGAAAACCCGCCGCGCCTCATCAATAATATCACGCTCACGATAGCGGCGCGAAACATGATTGAGGATTAAGGTCTTAACCCCGGTATCACGTGCCAGCGTCGCCGCCTGCTGTGCGGTCAGGTGACCGAAGGCACGGGCTGCGTCGGCATCCTGCTCCAGGAAGGTCGCCTCGATCACCAGCGCATCCGCGTCTGCCACCTGCTGGCGCAGGTTATCGGTGCGGCCTGTGTCGCCGATACACACCAGCTTTACCCCCGGGATTTCCTCCCCCAACACCATTTCGGGTGTGATAACGCGGTCATCGGCCAGCGTAATCGTTTCGCCTTTCACCAGCAGGCCGCGCTCTGGCCCGGCAGGTACGCCCAACGCCTCTGCCTTTTCCAGCAAAAAGGGATGGCGGGTTTTCTCCTGCAAGCAAAAGCCGAAGCAGCCCGGCCCACGGTGCGTCACCGGGAAAGCCGAAATCGTAAAATCCTTCGTATCGAAGAAAATGCCGGGCAGCAACTCGCGCAGGTGAAGCGCCATCGGCAGTCGCTCATAGTCCAGCACCACGCCAAACAGCAGCGCGGATACACGATCAAGTGTGGCTTTACCGCCCCAAATCTCCATTTCCTCGATATTCTCCCAACGGGCAAAGGTGGAAATCAGCCCACCCAGGCCGAGAATATGATCAAGATGCGGGTGTGTCAGCAGGATACGATTGAGCCGTTTGAAGCCGATGCCGCTGCGCAGAATCTGGCGCTGGGTGCCTTCGCCACAGTCCAGTAGGAAACGATGCTCTCCCGCCAGGATTGCCAGCGAGGACAGGCCACGATGGATGGATGGGGCAGAAGCCGACGTGCCGAGGAAAACCAGTTCAAACATGCATTAATCCTCTTCTGTCTGCCCGACATGAATCACATTCTCGCTGAGAAACAGGCGTGTGCCACGCGGCGTATTACCATCCAGCACGGCCATTCGCATCCGGTCACTGTCCTGGTACACTCCCACCGACATGCTGTACTGGCCGTCAGGTGTGGAAAGCGGCAGGGTGACGAACATAATCTGCATAAAGACATCACGAGTACGCAACTGGGTGGGCAGCACACTGCGGGTATCGGTCTGTGCCACGATATTAGCCGGGTCGCTCAGGATATGCGTAAACAGGCGCATATCGGGCGGCGGCGGGCCATCCACACGCCAGTAATTGACGGATGTGACAATGCTCCCTGGTTGATAAACTGCTTCTCCCAGCGGCTCATAACCCAGGAAGGAGAGGTTGCCACCAAAACGCACAGGCGGGTAAATTTCTCCGGATGGGGCAAAGGCTTCCGGCCCATACTCAACTCCCGCAGTCGTGGTAAACAAACCGATCTGCGCTGCCAGTTCCTGAGAGACATCCAGTACGATTACCCCATCCGGCGGCAAATTCGGGCTGTTCAGCACTTCGCCTAACAGCAGCCACTCGCGCAGGCGGGGGTGCATATTGTCCAGCGTGCCAGGGGTATTCATGATGATCTGCTGATGCTCACCACCACTGGTGAAAATCATGCCTGTACCACAGTCCGCAAAACGTACCGGGGCATTTTTGCGATGGGTCATCACCAGCAGCAACTGTGTGTCGGTCAGCTCACGGCGCGGCGGGGCACTGAACACACTGCCCGTACAGATCACAGTAGGTATCTCGCTGGCGGTCACGTCGATATGGTGGGCAAGATGTGCCTGGCGTGTATGGTAGGCGCGCTGCACTTCGGCCAACTGCGGCCAGATGCTGAAAAAATCGCGGCCTGTCCACACCAGATTAAAGACCAGCAGCCCGGCCAACCCGACCAGCACCAGCGGCCTGGTGCGCCGGGCGAGGTTGTGATAAAGCGCGGACACCCCCAACCCAAACAACAGCGCCAGCACAGGCAGCAGGACGGGGTAACGGTGGAAATCAGGACTGTTGACATTCAGAAAAGCGATGGGCGAGAGGATGAACAGCGCCAGCAGCAGCAGCATAAACCGCGGCTTGCGCCAGTAGCGCAGCGCGGCGAGGAACCCCAACAGGATGACTACCCCGGATATAAGATCGAACAGAGGGCGGCCAGGAATGTTATAAATCGGATTTGGGTCGCCCACAAAAAACAACCCGCGCATCCCATCCCACACCGCTTGCAGCGGCGCAAGCTGGTCAATGGTATAGCCCGCGAACACACGCCCTGTACCTGCCAGACGTGGCAGGCGAATGGTGGACAACACATAGGGCACGACGAGGATAATCAACAGCAGAATGGCAAAGCTGATGTAGCTGACCGTGCGGCGTGAAAGCGGCTGCTGAGTAAGCACCATGTAGCCGATAAACAGGACGCTAAACAGGGTGATGAGCAGCACCGCCGGGTGAATATAGAACCCCAGCCCCAACACCAGACCCAACGCGGCATAAGTGAGGGTGGTGGGGGCGCGTGGGGCATTATAGACAGGCAGCGCTTTGACCAGGCCCAGCAGCGCCGCCGCAACCAGCAACGGCAGCAGGGTCTCCCGCCCGATTCCACGTGATAGCAACACCGGGAACAGGCTCACCGCCAGCAGCGCAATCGCCGCCAGACCCGCCAACGGCCCGTAGAGGCGCAGGCCTACCGCATATAACAGCGCCAGCGTGAGCAGCCCCACCAGCACTGAAAGAATGCGATAGCCGATAAGCCCACTACCCGTAAAAGTAGAGCTGGCCGCCAGCAGGGTATGATACAATCCTTCGCGCCCGCCCTCTGCCCCCAATGGCGCTAAATTGTAAAAGGCTTCAATGCGCCCCGCCCGCACCGACTCGACAATACGGATGTCGATAATTTCCTGATCGTTCAGGCCGGGGGGCAGCGTGCCTAATCCCCCGATGCGCAGCGCCGCCGCTGTGAGCAACAGCAGTACGGCCAGGGCAAAACTTACACGACTGGACAAAAGCACCTTCATTCTCTATTGTTGTTGGCCGCCAGCGGCTAAAGCCTACTGGCAAGGTCAATTAAATTCGTTCCACAGATTTAAATCGCCGTTGCCCAGGCAGTAAAGCCCAGCACCAGCAGCCCCAGCAGTACATTAAGCCAGGTGAGGCGAACTTCCTGGCGGCGCAGTTTTTCCCATGATTGATGGTCGGCCTTGCCGCGCTCTGCCAGCAGGCTGGTACGTTCCAGCGCGGGGGCTACCCACCATTGCAGCGCCACCCCACAAACCACCATCCCGCCGATAGCGATATGCTTGAACAGCATGACACGGCTCCATTCGTTCTCGAATTGCATCAGGCCGTCATAATTTACATCCCCGGTCATCTGGAACAAGCCGGTCACAATGAGCACCACCAGGCTGAGATTGGTTAGCGGGAAGAAACGCTTCCGCAGCCGGGTCAGGGTTCCATAAAGTGCCGGGTGGGTTTCCAGCAGGCGGCGCAGCTCTGGCCAGACCAGCAGCACCAGCGTCACCAGCCCGCCGATCCATACCACAGTCGCCACGAGGTGAAAAAAATAACTAATCGCAAGGAGTGTCTGTGACAAGACCGAGTGCCTCCGGGCTGTCTGGCGCGCGGGCGGGGATTACCCGCTCACCGCAGTATTTCGCCATGTTCGCCAATTCAAAAAATGCCGGGCGCACGATATTCTCCGGCGTGGTGATCGCCCACCAGTATTCCTCATCCTGCGGTGTCCAGGCAGGGTCAGCAATGTAAATAGCAGACATTAAGCCTACCCAGGGTCGCCAGTGTTCGAAGGCATACTGGTAAGCCGCCACCATATTTTCCGCCTGCTGTGCCTCGCTCACCCCATACCAGCTATAATCAGGGTTCGCCTGACGGGTATCGGTGTGCCAGCCAAATTCCAGCACAGCCGCCTGCCGTGCCGCGTCACCGTTTTTCACCATAATCGCACGTAAATCCTCCACCCGGCGAAAGCTGAAAAAGCGCTGACTGCCTGCTGCAACCGCCTCGTCCGGGCTGATCTCCGGCCTAGCATACCCCGGCGCGTGCATTCCGACCACATCCACATACTGCTGGAAGTTGTGGTCATACATGGCCTGCAAATACTGATCGTCCGGCAGGGCGATGTCGCAGCAGTTGCCAGTAGGGGCCAGCCCAGCGGAGATGAGGATCGCCTGCGGGTCGGCGGCACGGATCGCCTCGCTGCATACGCGCAGCATTTCAACATAGGCGGCAGCGTCCGGTGTCTGGCTGCCCCACTCGCGCGAAAGATTCGGCTCATTCCAGAGCTGATAAGCCGCAATGCGCCCCGGATAGCGCCCGGCCAGCGCACCGCAGTACGCGCCCCATGCATCCAGATATTCGGTGTCGGGCGGCGCGTCGATAAAATCCTTATCCTTATGGCCTGCCAGTGAGGGGTGCGCCCAATCCGGCGCATCACTGAGGCGCACGACCAGCTTCAGCCCGCGCCGCTCGATCTCACCGAGAATCTGGTCGGCCCGGTAAAAGTTCCAGGCATCGGGACGCTTCTGGATGTCCTCCCAGGCGAAAATCTGCTTGACATGGCTGAAGTTCATCAGCCGCACCCAGTCCAGGTGCAGCCCGGTGCTGCCATCATCCCACCATAAGAAGGTCTGGATGCCATAGGTCAGCGGTGTAAAGGGCGGGTTGATCACTGCTGCCGCCTGCAGCGGGTCGGCAGGTGGGCGCATCAGCCAATAGACCCAAAAGAGGGTGATGACAGACACGAAGATCATGCCCGTCATCACCCCACGTTGTTTAAGGAAGTTCATTGAGGGTTAACGCCCAAGCCGTTCCCGGTAAGCTGACTGCCATTCCGTCAGCGCACCATAGACCGGGCGGAAATTCCAGTCCTTGCCAATGATCGAATAGGGAACGTTATCGTTAGTGGGATCCCAGCCAGCCTGCGCCCCATAATTGAGATTCCAGACAAACGCCAGCCAGATCGTCCCCCACTCCTCCATCAGGTCGAGCGCTTCAATCGTCCATTCTTCCTGCTCCTCCAGCGTGTTGTCGTCGGCAAAGCCGAAGCCCTCCGGTGAGCCATCCAGGTCTTCGGTGGAAGCCCAGCCGAACTCGGTGACGCACAACTTCTGGTCACCGCCCGCCAGTTGGATTTTCTGGGCGTAGATTTGCAGGGTACTGTAAAAGCTCCAACTATGATGACGGTTATCAAACGGGCCGCGGAAGGTGGCAGAAGGGTCATTGGTGACGTTATCCCAGGCGACACTGGGCCCAATGTTATAACCATTGTGATGTGCGCCTACGCAGTCGGTGTAATTGAGCAGCCCGGCGGCAATCAGTTGATCCATATAGACAAAGTCATCCAGCGCGCTCACACGGCCATCCGATTCTGTCCAGCCGCCTGTGGGGGAAAGCGCCCCGCTGATGACGATGATGCCAGGGTCAATATCCTTCACGGCCGTATAGACGCTGCGCAGCATCTCAACATAATTGGCTGCACTCAGCCCGCGCGTAGACATCCACTCACGGTCAAGATTCTGCTCGTTCCATACCTCGATGGCGTGAATCTGGTTGGGGTAACGGGCCAGCAGCGCCGTGATAAACCTGACAAAATCCTGCGAGTCCGCAGGTGGGCCGTGCTTGGTCAGGTCAATACCGGATTCGCGCGCCCATTCTGGCGCGGTCACGATGGAAGCCATCACTTTCAGGCCGCGCTGGGCGGCGGATTCGAAGGCCAGATCAAGCCGTCCCCAATCGAAAGTGCCCTCCTGCGGTTCAACATCTTCCCAGCGAATTTGCTGTTTGAACCACTCCATACCGAGCTTTTCGACTTCACCCATCCACAAATCCTGCATATCCGGGTTGCCATCCAGCGCATACTGCACCTGAATACCCACCTGGAACACCTCATCATCGATGGGCAGCAAGGTCGCTGTGGGCGGCACTGTTGCAGCAGCCTGGGCGGCGATTTCCACCTCGGCAGTGGCTTCGGGGGTCGTTTCGGCCTGGGCGACAGCCTGCGTAGTAGGCGAAGCTGACGATTGTGGGGTGACGCTGGCTTCGCTGGTGGGCAGGGCCGTGCTGGAGGGCAGCACCACCGCCGCCTGCACAGGTGTAGAGGTGGCTGCATCCACAGGCAGCGCCATACTGCGTGTATCGGTCAGGACGTTGGCGGGGTTCACCACCCCATAAGCAATGTAGATGGCAAAAAAGGTACACGCGCCCATCAAAATCGTGATGCCTGTCCAGACTACCGCAAAGGTGCGTACCTGCCTGCGGGTGTTATTCTTCGGTTTCGTGGCTCTTGTGGTCACGGCTTATCATTCTCCTCTAGCCCGTTTCTCGTTCAGGAAGTGACACGGTTCAGGTGAATCTGTCATCCACCCGAACCGCGTAAGCTGCACGGTTTAGCGTGCGCCCGCCAATGCCTGGCAGGCCGGGCAGCTTCCATCCGCCCGGATCATGGCATAACCGGCCATCGGGTCTGCGCCGTAGAATGTAAAGTCCGCGTTCCAGACGATGAGCAAGCGTACCCGCCCGCTTTGCGAGGCCAGCGCGACAGCCTCGGCCAGCCAGGACGCGTGCTGTTCCAGCGTGACACGACTGGCCCATGCGAAGAAGGGATCGAGCGGTGGATAGCCCGCTGAGGTCAGATAACCCAACTCGGTAAAGCAGATGGGCTTTGCGCCACCACTCAACCCCCAGTAGGTATCCAGCATTCCGAAGAAGAAGCGGGTGTAATAATCGTCACCGCGTGGGTCGCCGCTGCGCTGGCCGGGGCCAACCACGCCCTCGTTATAGTGCGCACCCAGGCAGTCCATATATTGCAGGCCACCCGCGTTGATCATATCCCGAAGCCAGTTATCGTCATTGACTACCTGACCGGGGAATGCCAGTTCTGCGCCAGTGGGCGCGGGCGCACCGCTGATGACCATGACCCCGCCATTCGCGCCCTTGATCGCCGAATAAGAAGCCTGGAGCATACGCGCATAGGCCGCACCGCTGATCTGTCCACGCGGCCATTCACGGTCAAGGTTTGGCTCGTTCCAGACCTCAATCGCGTCTGGTCCCAGCGCGGCTACCCCGCCCAGGAACGAAGCATATTCCGCCACATAGCCATCAAAGTCTGACCCCAGCGCGCCAATGTCGCCGACGACGGCCATCAGCACCTTAAAGCCACGGCTTTTCGCGCCGTTGATCTCTGCGGCAGCAGCGCCCGGTGACATGCCGCGACCATGCCGAAGCTGAACCTTCATCCAGTTCATGCCAGCAGAGCGCATGGCTGTCGCCGCGCGGTCGCTGTTGGTGCCGGTGACATGCGCGCCATACTCAAAGCCGCCCACGATACTGCCAGAGCCAGGGGCCGAGG
>JBGSXK010000104.1:0-6630 GCA_041751455.1 Anaerolineae bacterium | reverse complement strand
ATAATGGCCCAAAGATGTTCCCTACAACCCGGCCATGTTCTTCAGTGGGCACTTTTTCCACAATCTCCCCATCGACAAGTTCAAGCAGCCGTTTCCGGTTTTCAGGTGAATCGGCCAGCGCTTCAAATTCATCGACTGTGTATTGATGCAGTTTCTCAACAGCCATACACTAAACTCCTGACTCAATGGTCAATCTCTATTATACGATGCAGAATTGACCCCGAATCACTAATTCCGCAGCGGCTTGTTGGTTTGCAGCATGTGATTGATGCGCTCGACTGTCTTTTCCTCACGGAACAGGCTCATCGTGGCTGCGCGTTCCAGGTCGAGAATCACCTGCTCATCGACCCAGCCCGGCTCGTCCA
Organism: Anaerolineae bacterium; assembly: GCA_041751455.1. Taxonomy (GTDB): domain Bacteria; phylum Chloroflexota; class Anaerolineae; order Aggregatilineales; family Phototrophicaceae; genus JAIOHN01. The sequence continues at coordinate 6,265 of JBGSXK010000104.1, read as the reverse complement.
GCGCACCGCCTGTGAGTACCCAGGCCAGCTTGCGGGCGATGTGCGCATCGTACTCGCTGGCGAAACCCTGCTCGCGGAAGCCTTCGATGCCCACCAGCAGCGCAGCATAGGCATCACGCCCAGCGGCATAGATCTGCTCCGGTTGGCGCGGGGTGTAATCCTCAGCCAGATAAAGGGCAGTACGTTTGGCCTCATACAGCAGATGATCGCGGTGCATCACGATGCGGTCACAAGGGGTAAGGAAGCCCATCTCACGCGCCTGCTTCGCGCCCTGTTCACTGACCTTCGCCGTAGCGATCTGCTCAAAGACTTTTTGGAGGTGAGGCAGCACATCGGCGTTGGGGTGAGCACGCATCACAGGATTGACCACGCGGCGCAGGAGTTCCTTACAGCCGCCCCAACCAGGGACAATACCCACCCCAGCCTCAACCAGCCCCATATACAGTTCGATATGGGCCACGATCTGCGTCCCACCGAAAGCAAGCTCCACCCCACCGCCCAGGGTGAGCTGATAGGGTGCGGTGATGACAGGCTTGCTGGCATAACGCAGCGCGTTCATGAAGTCCTGCCCGCCTTTGAGAAACTGCTCAATCTGGTCAAACTGGCCGCTCTGGATGCCCATCACTGCCAGGAAGATGTTCGCGCCCACACTGAAGCGCTCGGCATCGTTACCCACCACCATCGCACAATAGTCACCATTTTCGAGCATGTCCAGCGCCTTCCAGCCCATCTGGAATACATCCGGGTCGAGCGCGTTCTGCTTGCTGTGGACTTCAAACAGCAGCACGCCATCGCCCATATCCAGCACGCTGGCGCTGTCATTGCGCGCCAGTTCCGCGCCTGCCGCCTTCAGCCCGGCGATAGTCACACGGCGCGGGTCTTGCTCCAGCGGGATATATCCCTCGGCCTGTGGGCTGTAGTAGCCGATTTTCTGGCCGCTGTCATCATACTGATAAAAGGTGCTGTAACCGCTGGCGACCATCTGCCTGACCCATTCCGCCACCGGGTAGCCTGCGTCCTCGAACGGTGCGATATGGTCTGCTACGCCAATCGCGTCCCAGATTTCAAACGGCCCCAGTTCATGGCTGAAGCCCCATTTCTGCGCGTTATCCACATTGAGGATGCTTTCGGTGATTTCCGGCACACGGTTAGAGGCATAGGCCAGGTAAAAGGCATGATGATGCCATAAATACTGCCCGGCGCGATCATCTTCCTGCATCATCCGTTTGATGCGTTCGCCCGTGTCTTCGATCTTGCGATGCTTACCCACACTGTCGAAGCGGGCTTTGGACGGCGGTTCATAGTCCAGTGTTTTGAGGTTGAGCGCCCACAATTCGCGTGAGCCATCCGCGCCGCGTTTCATCTTATAGAAACCGCCGTCGGTTTTGCGCCCCAGCCAGTTACGCTTCAGCAGTTCCTCGCTCAACGCCGTCGCGCCGGGATGATTCAGCACCTCACGCGCCGGGTCATCGGGGATGGCTTCATACAGATTGCGGGCGACATGTACCGCCACATCAAAGCCGACCAGATCATTGAGGTTGAAGGTGGCCGTTTTAGGACGGCCAATCAACGGGCCGGTGATCGCGTCCACTTCCTCGACAGTGAAATCATGATCGAGCGCGTAATTCATGGCCTGCATCCCGGACATAGACATAAAGCGGTTGCCGATGAAGTTCGGCTCATCTTTGGCGACCACCACGCCTTTACCCAGTTTGCGCGTGCCAAAATCGACCATAAAATCGACCAGCGCGGGGTCGGTAGAGTCATGGGGGATGACTTCCAGCAGGCGCAGGTAACGCGGCGGATTGAAGAAATGCGTCCCCAGGAAACGCCGCTTGAAATCGTCGTCCAGCCCTTCGGCAATCGCTTTGATGGGCAGGCCGGACGTATTAGTCGATACAATTGTGTGTGGGCTGACGACTTCGGCCAGTTTCGCCATGAGGTTCTGCTTGATGTCTAGCCGTTCGACCACGACTTCGATCACCCAGTCAGCATCAGCCACCTTGTCCAGATCATCGTCGATGTTGCCCGTTTCGATCAACGCCAGATCATCCGGGCTGAACAACTGCGCCGGACGCGCCTTCTGCATGGCGGTCAAGCCACCTAATACAACCGCATTGCGTTTGGCGGGTAGGTCGCCGGGTTTTGTATCCCGCGCCGGAATATCGAGCAGCACCGTTCTGATGCCCACGCCTGCCAGCAGCGCCGCGATGCCGCCGCCCATCGTGCCAGAACCGATCACAGCGGCTTTTTTAATCTGATATGGCATAAAATAAACCTTTCTCATGTTTCCTGTAAAATTTAATGTTTCTTCGCACCTTCACGAAGTGCCTTTAGCTCGTCCCTGTGTTCTGCTTCATGCTGACATAAGTGATGCAGAACCCATTCAGGAGTCACATCGTAGCGTTCCAGCACACGTATCTGCCTGAAATCTTCCAGCGTCATGGCCTGATAGGTTTCCAGCAACAGGCCACGTGTGAAATCCAACCGCTGCCAGTGATCGCTCAGGCTCAATCCCTTTACGATAGTCAAGCGCCCTTCCGCATCCCGCACTTCATAGGGGAAATGACTCCAGACACTTTCCGGCATATTCCCTTCCAGCACTTCAGCCACCAGCCAGTCCAGCTCAATCGCTGCGATATGGTAGAGCAGCGTACCGATACTATGACCATCCGCTTCGCGCTGCCAATCCACTACGTTTTCAGCCAGCCCGTCCAGCGCTTCGCGGGTGCGCCTGCGCGCATCATCCAGCATCCATAAGACACGGCCAATCTCAGCAGATTGGGCAGCCAGCGGCCTGACAGTAAGAGTTCTGCGCTCACTGTTTACCATGCGATTTCCTTTCCATCCCAGTTCAAAAACCTGCCGCTGTCGGCCATCGTCAGCCCATCCACCACAGCCACAAATGAGGGCATCGCCTCATCCAGCGTCAGCCGGGCGCGGCTCCCGCCCATATCCGTCTGGATAAAGCCGGGGTGAATCGAAATCACGATCACCGCATCGGCGCGGAACTCCCCGGCAAGGCAGCGGGTCATCATGTTGAGTGCCGCTTTACTGGCAGGATAACTGTAATCGCAGCCCTTTTCCCGATTGGTGATTGACCCGGCATCGGACGAGACATTAATCACGCGGGCATTCTGCCCCCGGCGCAGCAGGCCGGTACAGGCCTGTGTCACCAGCACAGGCGCGATACTGTTCACGTGGAACACATGCAGCATCGCCTCGGCTTCCAGCGCCCCAAGCGCCCCAATATTCGGCTCACGGTTCTCCACGCCACCGGGCAGCACTCCGGCGTTATTGATGAGCATATCCAGTGCGTCCACCTGTGCGCTCACGGCGTTTACGGCAGTTTCAATCGAAGCGGAATCCGTCACATCCAGCGCGATCACGTGCACACGTCCGGGATGCTGCGCCGCCACCACCTGAAGTTCAGCGGCCTTGTCGGGATTGCGGCAGGTGGCGAATACATGCGTCACGCTGTCACGCCCGGCATAACGTTGTGTCAGGTCGAGGCCGATGCCCCGATTCGCCCCGGTAATCAGAATCCGCTGCATGATGACTCCAGTTTTTACGACAACTCATTCCGGCTGTATTCGAGGATGCGGCGGGCAACGACCAGCGTATTGATCTGGTCTGTGCCTTCGTACAACGAATTGATTTTTCCGTCTCGCATCCACTTCTCGGCCAGCCATTCGCGGCTGTAGCCCATCGGCCCCAGCAGTTCGACGGCTTTCTGCGTCACCCGTGTGACCACCTTGCCCGCCTTGACCTTCGCCATTGATGCTTCGAGCGAATTGTTCAGCTTTTCGTCCAGCATGGCAATCGCCCGCAGCGTGAGCAGATAAGCCGCTTTCAGGTCGGCCTCCATCTCCATTACATCACGCTGGATGGCTGTCAGCTTATGGTAGGGCGTGCCATAAGGAATTTCGATACCACTTTCGGTCAACTTTTCCTTGAGAAATTCCAGAGCCGCCCGGCCAACCCCCAGCGCCCCCGCCGCCACCAGCGGCCTGCTGGCATCAAAAGTCGCCATCGCACCCTTGAAGCCTTTATTGCCTGCCCCGGTCTGCACTTCCGAGCTGCCCAGGATGTTATCCGCCGGGATGCGCGCATCCTGAAACGAGATCGCGACTGTATCACTGGCACGAATACCATGTTTGATCTCAGCTTTGACGACTTTCACACCCGGTGTGCCCGCCTCTACGACAAACGGCTTCATACCACCGCGTCCGGCGCTGCGATCCACCGTCGCCCACACGATCACCAGCCCGTCGGATTCTTCCAGCGCCAGCCCGCCGCTGGTGCAGAAGATTTTCTCACCATTGAGTACCCATTCGTCGGTCGCTTCGTCATAACGGGCGCTGGTCTGGATAGCCGAGGTGTCCGACCCCGCGCCGGGTTCGGTCATTGCCATCGCACCCCATACGGGCTTATCGCCCTCCGCGAAGCGCGTCAGAAAGCGGATTTTCTGCTCCGGCGTACCCACCGCCTCAATCGCCGATCCGCCCAATGCCGCACTGGGCAAACACAGATAAATGCCCGCATCTCCCCATGACAGCATCTCCACCAGCAGCATCAACCGCAGATAAGTGGTGCTGGGGCGTTTGGGCTTGTTGGGGTCGGGCGTTTCGGTCAGCTTCCTGAGCGTGGCCTTCTGCTGCTCTTTGAGAATCGGCCAGATCTGATCGATAAACGCGGTGGGGCGCGCATGTTCGTTTTCGTCCAGTTCACGGGAATAAGGGCGCATGGTGGCCTGCGCGATATACTCCACCATTGCCTGCTGCTGCTGGATAAATTCGGGGATTTCAAAATCAATCGTCATTTTATCGCCTCGTTTGACCTGCGTGTGATGTCTGTCGCAGGGTCGCAGCACTCTGCCTCCCCTGCATTGTGCCCTGGCGGTTTAATCAAACCATCGCCAGCCCAGCAAATGCCGGGAAGCCGCGCCCATTGCGCAACCAGCGCTCCGCCGGATACTCCCGGATGAAGCCGTAACCGCCGAGAGTCTGAACGCCATTATCAGTGACGAACAGCACGGCTTTATCGGCATACTGTTTCGCCAGCACCGCCTCGCGGGTGGCCTCCTCACCGCGATCCAGCTTCCAGGCCGCCTCCCAGGTCATCAGGCGCGCCGCGTCAATCTCAATCGCGGACTCCGCCAGCATGAAGGCTATCGCCTGATTCTGCGCGATAGGCTTACCAAACTGCACGCGCTGTTTGGCGTAATCGCGGGCGTACTCGAAGGAGGCACGTGCCACGCCCACCGCCAGCGCCGCCAGCGCCACCCGCTGCCGGTTGAGCAGCGCCGGGTAATCCATGCCCACCACACCGCCTAGCTTGCAGGCCGCATCGACTGTCGCATCGTTGAAATTGATGCGATAAGTGGGCAGGGCGCGGATGCCCATCAGCTTTTCACGGCTTTCCACCTGCACACCCGCTACGGAGTCCTCAACCAGATACGCCTCCACCACGCCGGTTTCGCTGCTGCGGGCATACACCAGCATCCAGTGTGATTCAGCCGCCAGCGGCACATAGGCTTTGGTGCCATTCAGCCGGACTTTATCGCCTTCATGCGTGGCGGTGGTCTGAAGTTCGTGCGCGTCGAAGAAGATGCCCGGCTCCAGCAGGGCAGCGGTAACCGGGGCAGGTGTTTCCTCCAGAAACAGCGGCAGCAGATTCTCGCGCTGTTCCGCCGTGCCATACAGAAGCAGCGGGTAGGCGAACAGCGCCGGGCTGAGTACCGCCAGCGCCAGCGAGAGATCGCCATAGGCCAGTTCTTCGGCGGCCAGCGCCCCCGTGACGGCGCTCAATGGGTCGCCAAAGCCGCCCAACTCCTCCGGGATGACCGCCGGAATCAGGCCGAGTTCCCAGCCTTTTTGCACCACCGCCTGCGGCAGTTTGCTGTCCTCGTCGGCATCATGGGCAACAGGCCGCACATCGTTGACGGCGTAGCGGCGAAGGGTCTCGGTTAAAGCCTGCTGGTCTTCGGTGAGCGTGAATGAAACCATAATTTCCTCTATTGATTCAAAATGATATACACACGAGGGGTTATCTGTTGAAAGCCAAGTTTGAGCGCCACCCGTTGTGAAGCATAGTTATCTTCGCCTGTGCTCCACACTGGAATCTGCCCGGCGGCCTGCACCTGTGTCGCCACCAGCGCCGCCGCTGCGGTGGCATACCCCCGTCCCTGATAAGCTGGCAGCGTACTGACACCGATGTCTGCATGGCCGCCATTGCGCGCATAAGTCTGCGCCAGCGCCGCCAC
>JBGSXK010000103.1:0-3331 GCA_041751455.1 Anaerolineae bacterium | reverse complement strand
CTGGCGGCGCTGGCGCTGGTCTTTGTCCTGTTCGTGCGCTGGCAGCCGGGCTTATACCTGCGTGCATTGGGGTTGTTCATGGCCATCGGGCTGTCCTTCCTGGGCTGGCTGCTGCCCTTCCTGCACAGCTTTCTCGTCACCCGCCCCGGCGGTATTGATTATGCGTTGGAGCCTAGCGCTACAACCCTGTGGGATAATCTCGTTTTCCTTTATGGGCAGATGAACATCCGCCCGGCGGCGCTCGGCCAGTTAATTTTGCTGCTGGCGCTGACGCTGGCATGGGGCTATCACCGCGCTGATCGTCCCCATGCCGCTGCGGCATGGCCTTTTCGCTTTCCTGCCATCCACGCGCGCCTCTACATTCTGGCCGTACCGCTGGCGGTGCTGGTGCTGGCCTTCGCCGCCAACAGTGTCATCAGCAGCCTCACGCCGCGCAATCTGGTGGTGATCCTGCCCTCGCTGGCGGTGCTGGCAGCCTTAGGGTTACGCTCACTGCATTGGCGTGCGCAGGTTGTAATTCTGCTGCTGATCGCTCTGCCATTCCTTTCCACTTTCCGTGCTTATGTCGCCAACGGCCCCTACCGTGAAATCGTGGCGTTCATGTCCCCGCTCTATCGCCCCGGTGACCCGGTGCTGGTGGATGCGCCCCTGCCCTGGCAGCATGTACCGATTGCTTACTATGTGCGCGAGCGCCTGCCTGCGCGCATCCCCAATGAAGCACTCTTTCATCTCATGGGGGTGGAAAATCCGGCCATCCTGCGTAACCTGCCCGCCCTGCCTGTCCATCTGGCACAGTCCAACACTCCCGCAGCGCTGGCGGAATTCACCGCCTTTCTGGACTCTGCGGAGCAGGTCTGGCATATCGAAGTGGAGAACGGCACCGGCTTTAATGAAGCGTTTCTTGAGCAGCTTACTTCGCGCTATCTTGCTGTGGAGCAAACCGATTGGGGTATTCGTGATCGGGATTATCCGCCGCACAGCATCACCCGTTTCCGCCGCCTGCCAGACGATCTCGCCACCCTCTACAGCTTCGGCCCGGATATTCATCTGCAAAGCTGGATGCTGCGCGACGAGGTCAATATCCAGCCCTGCCAGATAATCACTTTCGAAAGCTGGTGGCAGACCAGCGCGCTGCCCGCCGAGAATTACAGCCTGACTCTGACCCTGGCCAGGGCAGACGGCGTGGGCATCACACGCAGCGATGGCAGTCCTGCTGGCCTGCTTATGCAGCAGTGGCAGCCGGGCCAGCTTTACCTCGATGAACGCCAGTTAGAAATCCCCTGCGACACACTGCCGGGCGAATACCCGCTGCTGTTGGGGGTCTATAACTTCGCGGATGGGGCTGCCCTCCCCGCTGCCCAGCCAGACGGAAATCCCGCAGGTGATCTCGTCTATCTGACCACCCTGTACCTCCGATAAAACTCCCATTCGTACTTGGAGTTTGGAGATCCTGCAAGACGGGCTGGCTTATCACAAAATTTTAACTTCTATCAGGCGTAGAGCAATCGTACGAAACTTTTCCTTCACAAATCATGTACACATAAGCTAGAGTTACAATCTGCATGAACAACCGATCTTGGAGGAAAGGTTATGCTCAAAACTACTCGCCTGATGGTGCTGATACTCTGTATGATGCTGATGGGGGTGGGACTGTTGTCCCCACTGGCCGCGCAGAGCGAGGTTATCCTGACCGTGACCGCAATGGAGTGGATGCAGGATGCGTTCACCGCGCAGAATTTCGCCCAGTTCGAGGCCGATCACCCCGGTGTAAAGGTGATTTTTGTCCCACAAGGGCAGGATTCCTTCTTCCCACCCGCCGCCTACGATATTGACAGCAATCTGGAAGGCGCGGCCAACCTCGTCAGCCGGGCAGATGTGATGCTGCTCAACAACTATAACCTGGGCATCGCTATGACACGCGCGGGCGCGCTGCTGGATTTAAGCCCGCTGATCGCCACCGACACCACCTTTAACGAAAGCGATTTCATCCCGGCGGTATGGCGTTCATTCCAGTGGGATCGTGGCATCTGGGGCATCCCGGTCAGCGCCTCTGTGCTGATGCTGGTCTATAACGCCGCCGCCTTTGACGAAGCTGGGCTGCCCTACCCTGCCGAAAACTGGACACTGGACGACTTTGGCCGGGCTGCGCGCGCGCTGGCACAGGTCAACGCGCAGGGCGAGGTAACACAGCCAGGTATGTTCAGCTTCAACAATACCCCTCTGTTACGGGCATTGCTGGGGCAGCCCTTCCACAGTGATGAAAGCGGCAGCCTGCAACCACGTTTTGCCACGCCGGAGCTGGAAGCCCTGCTGGAAGAATGGCAGGCACTTCAGGCTGAGGGGATCATAGGCTTTCCCGGCTCGCAGAACTTCAATTTTGACGATGTGCCTATGAGCATCGGCCAGTCCTACCAGCTTACTAACCCCAGCAGCGAAGGCAAACGCTGGGAAGCGGTGCTGCTGCCGGGGGGATTAGGCGGCCTGAACGTGGAAGCCTTTGCGGTCAGCGCGGGCACCACCCACCCTGAACTGGCCTATGAACTGGCGAAATACCTCAGTGAACACCCCGTCATCGTCAACCGCATCTTCGGCGACAGCCCTGCCCGCCGCAGCCTTATCGGCGTGGAGCCGGAAGGGGCGGCTATCTTCCGTACCCGCGTGCCTGAGGACGTGCGCGCCCTCCTCGACCGCGCGCTGGAAAACGCGATCCCGGTGGCCGATCTGGTGCTCGGCGACTACATCAATGTCGCGCTGAACAAGATGCAGGAAAGTGGTATGGCGGCGCAGGTCGCCCTGCAGGAAGTCGAAGCCAAAGCATTGGCCGACTTACAGGCAGCAGCAGATTACCGCAGCAGCAGTGTGGTAATGGTCGCCACCCCTGTCCCCACCCCTATACTCGGCGGCAGCGAGATCGCGCTGCGCTTCCGCGTGTCCGCCAACATCTCACCCCTGCCCAACCGGGCGGAATGGGAACGGCTGGTTGAGGAATTCACGGCGGCAGACCCCGGCGTCGGCTTTATCGAACTGCGAACAGGCTTCAGCGGTGAAAACCAGGAGGAAGTGGACTGTTATTACCAGTCCTTTGAGGTCGTGAGCAGTATGAACCTGCAAGACCCCCCTGTGCTGAGCCTCGACCCCTTCCTGGATGCCGACCCCAATTTTGACCGCAGCGACATAGTGGCAGGGGCGCTGACAAGCGTGCAGAGGGAAAACCGCATCTGGGGGCTGCCAATTTCAGTGGAGCCACAGGTCATCTGGTACAATACCGGCGCATTTACCGAGGCCAATATTCCACTGCCGCGCAACGGCTGGACAGTCAACGAGTTTGCCG
>JBGSXK010000102.1:0-3911 GCA_041751455.1 Anaerolineae bacterium | reverse complement strand
CAGTGTCGCCACCACCTTCCGGGCAGAAATCTTCGCGCTTTCCACATTGGGCTGGTCAAAGGGCTGAATATCCAGCCGCTGGCCAGCGACAGCAATCGCCATCTCCCACAGGAAGAACTGCCCGCCAAGATCATACAGGTCTTTAAGGCTCAGGCGTACTACTGGCTGACCTGCATTTTCCAGGGCATCAATCCCGTTGTCCTGCGTATCATCGCCTTCCAGATAAAGATACACAAACAGGCGGTCATTACCATAAACCTGCGGTCTGCCCACAGGTTCACCCACCACAGGCAGAATACCCTTGCCTTCTTTACCCGTGCTTTCAGCAATTAACTGCTCCACCCAGTCGCCAAAACTGGCAATCTGTGGCGAAGTGACCAGTGTCACTTTATCACGTCCGGCTTTCGCCAGTTCACCCAACACCGCGCCCAGCCACCCACCAGGGTTAGTGCTGCCCGTATATTCTGCTGAGCAGCTTTTCTGCATGGCGACCGCACGCTGCAGCAGCGCCCCGACATCCACCCCCAGCAACGCCGCCGGTACAATGCCAAAATGCGACAGCACCGAATAACGCCCGCCGATATCGGGATCATTCAGGAAAATCCTGCGAAACTGATACCCCCGCGCCGTTTTTTCTAACGAGCTGCCGGGGTCAGTAATAGCGATAAAATGCGCGCCCGCCAACGCCGCGCCGACCGTTTCGACAGTGCGATTATAGAAATATTTGAAGAACGAGTGTGTTTCGACAGTACCACCGGATTTCGTCGAGACAATGTAAAGCGTTTTCGCCGGGTCAAGCTGGCGATCATAAGCCAGCACCGCGCCGGGGTCGGTGCTGTCCAGCACGGCCAGATCAAGATCACCGTCACCCACTCCAAAAGTCCGGCGGAATACCTCTGGTGCGAGGCTGCTGCCCCCCATACCCAGCAGCAGTGCATGCGTATATCCCGCCTCCCGCACGGCATTCACCAGTTCATCAATATCATCCAGCTCGGCAATCATCCGTTCCGCGCTGTCCAGCCAGCCCAAACGATTGCTGATCTCATCAGGTTGAGGACGCCAGACGGTATGATCGCGCTGCCAAATGCGCCCGATGATGTTCTGCGCATCCATATCCTGCAACGCAGCATCCACCCGGCTTTGATATTGCCCTAACTGTACTTGCATCATCTACCCTCGGCGCCCATGGCATCGCGCTTTTGTGTAATGCTGTTCATCAGTGACGCAAATGGCTTACTGAATTTGTCTACACCTTCTTCCTGCAGTTCTTCTGTCGCTGTGTCCAGATCAATCCCCAACTCCGCCAGCCGAGCCAACTGTGCACGCGCCTCATCCAGGTGATCCTCTACTGTGATGGCGACTGTACCATGATCGAGAAAGGCTTCCAGCGTTTCGGGCGGCAGGGTGTTCACCGTGTCGGGGCCGATCAGGGTATCCACATAGAGGGTGTCGGGCAGCGCGGGGTCTTTTGTGCTGGTACTCGCCCATAGCGGACGCTGCACGCGCGCGCCCTGCGCCGCCAACCGTTCCCAACGCTCACCACTAAAAATCTCTTTGAAGCGCTGGTAAACCAGTTTGGTGTTGGCAATAGCGACCTTGCCCTTTAATTCGGGCGCGCCTGCCTCTTCCAGCAGCGGGTCGAGCTTGCTATCCACCCGGCTGACAAAAAACGAAGCCACCGAGCCAACCCTGCTCAGGTCGCCTCCCTTTGCCGCCAGTTTCTCAAGCCCAGCGATATAGGCCTCGGCCACTGCCTCATAATGATCCATCGAGAACATCAGCGTGATATTCACATTAACACCTTCGCTGATGAGCTGTTCCACCGCTGGAATGCCCTCTTTGGTTGCCGGGACTTTAATCATCAGGTTGGGGCGTTTCAGGTCATGGAAATAACGCCGGGCTTCCTCTAACGTCCCCTCGGTGTCATTGGCAAGGTCGGGGTTAACTTCCAGGCTCACATAACCGTCTTCACCCTGTGTCGCCTCATAAACAGCCTGGAACAGGTCTGTGGCGTGCTGAATATCCTCTACCGCCAACGCTCCATAAATTTCCTCAACGGATTTCCCGGCCAGAACCAGTTCCTGCATCTGTGCGTCATAATCATCGCTGCCCGCAATGGCCTTCTCGAAGATCGCCGGGTTGGATGTCACCCCACGCACGCCCTGATCAATCAGTTTTTGCAGGTCACCTGATGTAATAAATGAGCGCCGAATATAATCTAACCAGATAGATTGGCCGAGTTCTGCCAGATCATGAATTTTCGTCATTGCGTATCCTCCTGATATGTCCCGTAAGCAAATAAAGGCTGTTCAGGCTCAACAGCAAACCGGATTTGTGTGTTTGCGCTTTATTCAGATGCCCCTAGATACGCTATACATTACTTCAAGAGGCGATGTTCAGCCACTTTTCGGTGACCGATTATGCCTCATGAAGTTTAAAAAACATGAGTCAAAACAGGTGCTTTACAGGAGATGAATAGCAAAAGCGGAGAGAAAAACCTGGCTGTCGGCAGCAGGTGACTGCTTTTCGAGCTTATGTCAGCGGCACAAGGTATCCATCCCGATACCATGTCATGACTTCATCCTGCGATACACCACAGGTCTGGGCTTCTGCAAACGTGAACCCGCGCGGATAAGCCGCGATCAGGTTGTTAAATACTGTTGACTGCTGGTAATCCATACGGAAATCGTGGTAAATCCCCCGTGTCTGCGAGGGGTAGCACCAGATCGGCAGCCTGAAGCGTGTTTCGCCGTGAATGGGCTTCAATGCGTAACGCAGCTCACCCCGCAACTGCGCGTTGAGGATGATCTCAGCATAGGCCGCTCGTTGTGGATGCACAGAGTAATGTTCATGCAGATAAGCCATCGTCTCTGGTGATGTACGCCGCTTTTCACGCAGTATCTCCGCCGCGATACGTGCTGCACTCTCAATATCGTTATAATCCACCTTGTCGATCAAATGCTCGGGCAGCAGTTCACGGTGTGACGAAATCCGCGCCGGGATAGAAGGGGTGCCGCAACCGAGCGACTCATACACCGCGTTGCCAAACGACTCGACAAAACTCCCCAGCGCCAGCGTCACAGCTCCCAAGCTGTAATACTGGGGCATCAAACTCTGTGGAATCCAGCCATGAAACACAAAATTTTCTGTCAGCCCACGCTGCTGGATTTCATGCTGAACATCCTCATAAAACACCCGCAGATCCGCCGAGAAGCTCACGTCAAGCCATTGGGGCACCAATGCTTTTAAATCACTGAAGCCGTAACAATGCACCAGCATGTCCACTACCTGAACGGTCTGCCAGATGCCTTTGGTCGCTTCTGGCCGGTGGGGATGCAGCAGGATAGGATAGGCACCGGGCTGCACCGGGATCACCTCCAGAATTTCTTTTGGCTCGGTATATCTGAAATGATCCCAATCCAGGCCATTATGAATCACCGTTGTGCGGGCTTCGTACTCCGGGAAAAAGCGGCCAGCAGTCTGCAAAAAGAACTGCCGCGAATACTCCGAAATCAAAATCAGGTGGTCGCCCTGAAACAAAAAACCACCTTGCAGCGTTTCAGGATACACATTATCCCGCAGCGAAATCACCGTTGGGATGTGGGCATAAGCATATGGGAACAGAAATTCTCCATCGTGCATATAAAATCGATCTGCCCCGACCAGATGTTCTCCTACATCCTGCAAGATCGCCGCCAGGTCATAACCGGGCGCAGCATAAGGCTGCGGGAATGGCTGGTGATAACGCAGGATCGGCAGCACCTGCACATTCTCATGCCACCTGAAAGGGGTGTTACTATCGTCACGCCGGGTCGAAAGCACCGTCACCTCATGGCCTAGTTCCCCCAGGTGAATGACAATGCTCTGTAAATGCTTGGGCGCACCACCCATCACCTGTCCAGCAAACAAGG
>JBGSXK010000101.1:0-5214 GCA_041751455.1 Anaerolineae bacterium | reverse complement strand
AATCTCCGGCCATACACATGGTGGACAAATCCGGCTGCCGCTGCTGGGGGTACCCATACGCCCCGATCACGGCCAGCATTACCCTGCCGGGCGTTATCAGGTAGGAGAGATGGTGCAGTACACTAATCGCGGGCTGGGGATGATCCGCCCGTACCTGCGCTTCAATGCCCGCCCGGAAATCACGATGCTTATGCTGGAGGCCGTGTAGTGAAAAGCTGGCGCAAACTTGGCTCGCTCTATCCTGTTCACAACCGCTGGCTGAAGCTGCGTCAGGATACCTGCCAGCTTCCTGATGGCCGTGTGATTGACGACTTTTTCGTGCTGGAAGAAAACGATGTCGGCAGTGTCTTTGCGCTCACACCTGACCGTCGTGTGGTGCTGGTCGAGCAGTATAAACACGGTATTGGTGAGGTGTGCCTGGAGCTGCCTGCGGGCTGCTTCGAGAGTCCGGCTGCCGACCCACTGGCCGAAGCACGGCGCGAGTTGATCGAGGAGACGGGTTATGACGCGGCGGAATATCGCTACCTGGGACGGCTGGCGCAAAGCCCCACGCGTATGTCCAACTACTTCCATCTGTATCTGGCCCTGGATGCCTACCTGACCCCCGGCGGCCAACAGCTTGACCCAACTGAGGATATTACCGTGCGCCTCATCCCGCTGGATGAGGTCTTTCCGATGATTGCCAGTGGGCAGATTCACGCAGTTGGGACAGTCGCAGGCATCTATATGGGCTGGGCAGCCATCCGGGACAGATTGTAAGTCATGCTAGTGGAACATACCGCTTGACACGCGATCTATTTCGGTGTATACCTAATTAGGTAATTGCCGAAACAGGAGGCTGGCATGACGCAAGAGACTTATCAGACATTACTCACCTTCTTCAAGGTGATGGGTAATACCTATCGAGTACGCATCGCGGCGGCGCTGATGGTGCAGGCCCATACTGCCGTGGAGCTGGGCGAGATGCTTGATCTCAAACAGGCCACTGTGCTGGAACATATCGCCGCGCTGCGCGAACTGGGGCTGGTGGCGGCGCAACCAAGCACGTCCAACATGCGGTACAGCTTTGACCAGAAGGCGCTGCAAGCCCTGAACAAAGCGCTGCTCAGCCGCGAAAGCCTGCCTACGCCTGTGGATACTATCGGCGATGTGCAGACGCGCAAGGTACTGCGCAATATGTTCGAAGGAGATCGGCTGATTATGCTTCCGGCCAATCCCAGGAAGTTACGCCTGCTGGTCGAATGGCTTGTCACCTGCTTTGAAGAAAGCACCCGTTACAGCGAGCAGCAGGTCAATGCGATCATCATGCGCTACCACGAGGATTACGCCACGCTGCGGCGGGCGATGATCGAGGAAGGGCTGATGCAGCGGGAACACGGCGTTTACTGGCGTATTCAACCGGAGAACGCATGAGTGACCAAGACGATTTCCAGATGCTGCTGGGGTTCTTCAAAGCTCTGGGTAACGAGAGCCGCCTGAAGATCATTGCGATCCTGGCGGAAGGCGAATGCACAGTGCGCGAACTGGCACAACACCTGAACCTGAAAGAACCGACAGTTTCCGAGCATCTGGCGCTGCTGCGCGAGACCGGTTTAGTCCATGTGCGCTCCGAGGGTAATTATCGCATTTACTCGTTTGATCCTAAAGCGCTCTATGCGATGAACAAAGCGCTGCTGAGCCGCGAAAAGCTGGCGGCGCTGGTGGATGCCGAAAGTGACAGCGAACGCCAGGTGCTGAACAACTTCCTCAAAGACGGGCGGCTGGTGACGATCCCTGCCAGCCGCAAAAAACTGCTGGTGATCCTGCGCTGGCTGGCAGAGCATTTCGAGCCGGGCCAGCGCTACAGCGAAAAAGAGGTCAACGAGATCATCACACGGTATCACGCGGATTATGCCACGCTGCGTCGTGAACTCATTGGACATAAGCTTATGGAGCGTGAGCATGGCATCTACTGGCGCATCTAAGCGAGTGTGAACGTCCCCGGAATACGATAGTCCGCGGAAGGAATACTGGCATCCCGCCGCAGCGCAGCACTGAACAACTGCTCCTCCTGTTCACTCAGACGGCGGGTATTCCCCTCACCTGCTTCCGACCGCGCAAGTGCAGTTCCGGCCTGTGAATCATGTTCAAATGCTTCCCATGCCTGTTGAAGGCTGGCTGTGGACAGGCCGCAATATTCAAACAAGGCCTGAATGGCCACTTCACGGTTCTCCATTAAGTCTTCATAACGCAGCATGAACATGGGGATACCCTGTACGAAAAGGCTCTGCATATGTTCGAGATAACGCGCCCAGACGAGGGCCATTCCTTCGATCATGGTTGGCTGTGGTTCGACCTCAAATAAGGGCGGGTGCGGGAAAAGCTCGCGCATCATCCTGTTCAACACTTCTTCAGGTATGTCTGGCTGGGATGCCTGCTCAAACAGACGCAAAAACGAACTGGCCCAGCGAATGCCACCGCGATAGAGAAACAGGTTGCTGGCCTGCGGGAAGACCTGCGCCAGCAAATCCACCAGGGCTAAACATTCGGAGCGAAACTTGATGCTGTATACTCGCGGCTGGTGGGCAGACGCTTTGCAGACCGCCTGTGTACAGGCGTGCAGCAGCGGTTTGAGCACCGTGTCACGGCTGCCATCAGCGGCGCGCATGACGGCAATTTGCGTAAACACATCTGGCTCGGAGAAGCTGGTGACTCCTTCAACCCTGTTCAATACCTTGCTGGTCAGAGTCGAGCCGCAGCGCCCAATGGAGTACAAAAAGATGAGTGACGGATCAGCGTGCCCGTTCTCCCGCGCCCAGGCGATGAGGGTGGCATAGGGCATGGCAAACAGCCGCAGCGCCTTATCATATTGAACCTGATAGTAAAAAGGCGCGGTGGAGAGTTCCACTTGCGGCGGGAGTTCGGCAAAAATCACGCGCTGCTGTGTATCATCCAGACAGTAAAGAGAGGTGTGCGGATCGTTGAGGACGGCCTCATCAGGGATCGTGCCACCCGTGCTGTAGGTAAAGTCTCTGTCCAGATTGGAAAGCGTCGCCGGGTGGAAGCGACTGCGGCTGTCAATGTTCAGAATTGTGGCACACATAACTGCCTCCAGATGCTGTATTCCCGCGGGATAATACCTGCTTTAACCTCATGCACCAAGTCAGATCAACCCTTAATTTACATTATCGCATTTAGCACTTTTTGGTTAAACTGGAATAAGATCGCCTGCTTCTGATGAGATTGTCTGCCGATGCGCAACCTCAAACGCACCCTGCAAGATCAAGACCCCGCGCTGCTGCCGATCCTGGCGCAACGGTGGGGTGTGACTATTCAAAACCTCGGCCATGATGAGATTATCGCGGCACTGAGCAATGCTATGCTGGAAAAAGAGCGGGTGGAAACCGTTTGGGAATCGCTGAACGAAGACCAGCGCGGCGCATTGCAGGCGCTGCTGGGGAGCGGGGGCAAGATGCCCGCCAGTATGTTCACACGGCTTTTTGGAGAAATCCGGCAGATGGGCGCGGCGCAGATCGAGCGCGAAAAGCCGCACCAGTACCCGGCCAGCAGTGCCGAAGCACTGTTCTACCGCGGCCTGATCGCGCAGGCTTTTGAGCAGGCCGAAGCAGGCGCGCGCCCGGTCATCTATGTCCCTGATGACCTGATGGCTGTGCTGCCCACTCATAAGAACAGTTACGAGAACCTGCAATCGTCGGTTGTGCCGGCGTCCGGTACACTGGCCGAGCGTTATGACCTGGAAGCGCTGGAAGATGTGGAAGATGTGCAGCAGGCCGACACCTCGATTGTCGATGATATGACCACCCTGCTGGCCTACCTGCAACTGTATGGCGCAGCACTGGACGAGCATACGCTGGCCGAAGCTGACCGGGATCGCCTGATGCCTTATCTGTTCAAGCAGGATGCGCAGCGG
Source organism: Anaerolineae bacterium (assembly GCA_041751455.1). Classification (GTDB taxonomy): domain Bacteria; phylum Chloroflexota; class Anaerolineae; order Aggregatilineales; family Phototrophicaceae; genus JAIOHN01. The sequence continues at coordinate 1,304 of JBGSXK010000101.1, read as the reverse complement.
GTGGCCTTTCTGGTGGGGCTGGGCCTCAGCGCGGACCTGATCGAAGCCGAAGGCGGGAGAATCGGCCCTAAGCGGGCAGAGACACGTCGCTGGCTGGAACAGCAGCGGGCGGTGCAGGTGCGCCAACTGGCAGAGGGCTGGCGCACGAGTGTGGCCTACCGTGACCTGTGGCATGTACCGGGGCTGCATCCTGAAGCCGGGTGGCCTTATGACCCCACACTGGGGCGTGAGGCTGTCGTGAACTTCCTGGGCGACATCGTGCCAGAGCAGGATTGGTGGTCGCTGGACGAGTTCATTGAGGCGATCAAGCAGTCCGAACCGGATTTTCAGCGACCCGGCGGCGAATATGACAGTTGGTATATCCGCAGCGACGAGGACGAGTACCTGCGCGGCTTTGAAAGCTGGGAGCTGGTGGAGGGGCTGCTGCTGGAGTTCTACTTCCTGGGGCCGCTACACTGGCTGGGGCTGGTAGACCTGGGCGAAGATGCCGTCCGGCTTACGGCTTACGGGCGCGCCTTCGCGGGGATTATCCCGTGGCCGTCCCCACCGGAAGCAGAAGACCGGGTGATCGTACAGGAAGACGGCAGCCTGCTGGTCTCGCGCAGGGTGAGCCGTATTGACCGTTTTCAGGTCGCACGCTTCACTACCTGGACTCCTGCCAGCGACCCCTATGTCTATAAGCTGGACGCGGTGGGCGTGGCGCAGGCGGCGCGCCAGGGCATTAACACAGGGCATATCAGCGCGTTTATCACACGCGCGCTGGGCGATGCGCCTGTCCCGCCGAAGATCGCCCAACTGCTGGAGCGCTGGCAACCCGGCCCCACCGCCACAGTCACACTGGAGCGGGTGATGGTGCTGCGCACTACCGCGCCGGAAACACTGAACTTTGTGCTGGAGACCCCTTCGCTGCGCCGTTACCTGGGGGCGCAACTGGGGCCGATGGCCGTGATTGTGCGGGCTGACCAGTGGGAAGCGCTGCGCGAGGCACTGGGCGAACATGGCATCCAGGCCGATATTCACGGATAACAGTCGATCACGCACAGCTTAATGACCTCACAAAGACGACTCCTCAATCTGCCCTGGCTGCTCATAGTAGCTGTTCTGCTGTGCACCTGGGGCATTATGCTCTATCACGTGGCGCGCGAAAGCATCTGGTACGATGAGTGGATGACCTGGGAATTCAGCCGATGGGGGCTGGCTGAGCTGGCCGAGGCCATCCAGGGAGATGTGCATCCACCGTTGTATTACAGTTGGGTGTGGCTGTGGATGACCTTTACAAACAGCCAGGATGTGAGCATCATGCG
>JBGSXK010000100.1:0-3651 GCA_041751455.1 Anaerolineae bacterium | reverse complement strand
GGGATGGCAGCGAATATGGAGGAAGTCCTGGGTCTTTGCAGCCAGCTTCAACCCGATGTAGTATTAATGTCTCTGCAAGCACCACTTATTGATAGTTATGATATTACTTATATTTGTAAGTCATATCCACAAACCCGCGTGGTGATTCTGTCGTTCTCCGAAGACCCCGCTGATGTAGAAGCGGCCTTACAGGCAGGCGCAAGCAGCTATCTGATAAAAGGCAGCGGTCTTGACCAGATGGCTGAGGCTGTTCGTGTTGCTGTGGTGTAGAATCCCTTCAACTGAAAGCTGAAACCTGATCGTTATGCCCTTTCGACTGTAGGCTGACGACTACAGACTAACAGCGAATGACTATCGACTTGCTCGCCATTGCCGCCTCGCAACCAAAACATGGTTTTCCCACGTCTCTGCGTTAAGATTTGCACCATGAATTGAAGCTGGGAGACTTTTGAATGAAGATTACCAATATTGAAACCTACCCGGTGTGGGGCGGGTATCGTAATTTTCTGTTTGTGGTGGTGGATACGGACGAGGGCATTTCTGGCGTGGGTGAATGCGGCATCACCGGGCGTGAGCTGGCCGTGATGGGGGTGATTGACCACTTCAAGTCGTTCCTGATCGGGCAGGATGCCCGGCGCATCGAGCATATCTGGCAGTGGTTGTTCCGGGGCGCGTTCTTCCCGGCGCAGCGTATCGTCGCGGCGGCCATCAGCGCAATTGATATCGCCCTGTGGGATATCAAGGGCAAGGCGCTGGGTGTCCCTGTCTATGAGCTGCTGGGCGGGCTGGTGCGCGATAAAGTCATCTGTTACCCGCACAATGGCGGCGGCACGATTGAGCAGTTGGTCGAAAGCTGCCTGCAAACTAAAGAGGAAGGCTGGAAGTTCGTGCGCTGGGGACTGAGCGAGGGCGGCGGTGACGACATTCTCTTCGAGCCGCGCCGGGCGGTACGTCACGCGCTGGAACAGTTCCAGGCGGTGCGCGAGGCAGTCGGCGATGAGATCGAGATCACGTTTGATATTCATACGCGGCTGGATCTGCCGGAAGCGGTGTGGCTGTGCCGCGAGGTAGAGCAGTTCGCGCCGTATTTCATGGAAGACCCGCTGCGCAGCGAGAACCCGGACTCGTTCAAGACCTTTCGCCCGCGTGTCAATGTGCCTATCGCTGCCGGGGAACAGTTCAGCAGCAAATGGGAGTTTCGCCAGTTGGTGGAGGAAGAATGGATCGATTATGCGCGCATTGACCTGTGCATCGTGGGCGGCCTGAGCGAAGCGAAGAAGATCGCGGGCTGGTGCGAGACGCATTACATCAGGCTGGCAACTCACAATCCGCTCGGCCCGGTGTCGTCGGCGGCCTGCCTGCAATTGAATCTCGCTAGCTCCAATTTTGGCGTGCAGGAGCAGCCGCGTCGCACGGGCACCGTGCTGACCGATGTTGTGCCTGTGCAGCCGGAATGGGTGGATGGCTACCTGCTGCCGCCGACCATCCCCGGCATCGGCGTGGAGTTTGACCGCGAGGCCGCGAAGAAGCATCCGTTCCAGATGACGGAACTGCCGCAGTTCCGCCGTGAGGATGGCTCGTTCACGAACTGGTAAGTGTTGTGATGGGGGGCGACATGACCTGTTGTCGCCCCTAAGCGCTCATCACTCCGCACACGGGCGCGTCCCAGTTTAATCCCTGATGCGCGGCCAGCAGCGTGTCAATCTTCGCGCTGATCTGCGGCGGGTAGGGTGCGGTGCGGCGCAGCGTCAGATCGGCGAAGGAATTGACACATTCGAAGATGGCCGCCAGCTTACTTGTGGTCTCATTGACCAGGAACATCATATAGTGGATGCGTTTGGCAGAGCGTCCCAACAGGCGGGCATAGACCACGACTGTATCACCGACATGGACTTCGTTCAGGTAGTGGATATGGTGTTCGAGGTCATAACCGCCTGTGCGGTGCGCCTGATGAAACTCCTGTGTCAGGCCAAATTCGGCGGCCAGCGGATACCCGGCCTCGTCGAAGATCGCCAGATACCAGCGCATATTCATGTGGCCGTTTTCGTCTTCATACTGTGGTGGAATGGTCACGCGGTAGCTCGGCGTTAAGGCGGTGATGTGTTCGAGCGGGATCACGGGTGGCTTCATAATTATGGGCTTTCCTAGAGGGCGATTTTGATCGCGCGCAGCGCCAGAAAAAGTGGAATTTCTTCATTGGCGAGGCGTTCGGCTCTGGTCTCGCCGGTTTTATAGGTGGGGATTTCGTGCAGGCGGTCAAGCAGCAGACCGCTGACAGCCATTTCGTTGATGTAATGGTTCAGCGGGCGGTGAAAGCTGATGGTCGTGCCGGAGCGCTCCTTGCCGTAGGATTTCATGGGCACGGACAGCGGCGTGAGGTAACGGTCTACCCGGCGGTATTGCAGGCTGCGCCCTTCGTCGAAGCCCCAGCCGCTCTGCCGGGGCACGCGAAAGCAGGGATGGCGCATGAGGATGACCACCTGACCGCGAGCTTTCAGTGCCCATGCTGCGGATTCGACCACATCGGCCAGCGGGTTCATGTCTTCGATGCTGAGGAGAAAGACTGCCGCGTCAAACGCGCCTGCTTCCAGCCCTTTGACCTGCGGCAGATGGCGTGCATCCCCTTGCAGGAAACGCCCATGTTTGCCGTGATGCTGACGTGCGAGTGAGAGCAGCTTCGGGCTGATCTCCACACCTGTGTAACGCGCGCCGCCTTCGGCCACATAGGGCGCGAGGACTCCCTGCCCTGCGCCAATGTCGAGTATCTGCCTGCCGGGCTGCAAGTCCAGCAAATCCAGCACGGCGGGCAGCGCCAGACGGCGGTGATGTTCGCTGCCTTCCTTGCCTACCCAGCCGTCGTACCAGTCAGCGACTGGCTCCCAGCCTGCGGGCTGGTGTCGTTTTTGTTTGGTCATGATGGTTACGTGCTCATTTTCGCCAGCAGGGCACATTATAGCGTTTTTACGTAGGTCTGTTAATGTGCTGAGCCATGCCGCTCGTAAAACTCCTCCGCAGTCATGCCATACATCAGGTGATCGTAATAGGATCCATTGGTGTAGCCCATGCGGCGCAGGCGGCCTTCCTGCGTGAAGCCGAGTTTTTCGTGCAGGCGGATGGAGGAGTCATTGAAGCTGTAGACCGGGGTGGTCACTTTCTGATAACGCAGTTCGCGGAAGTAGTGCCGCAGAAACAGGATGATTGCCTCGGAGGCGCAGCCCTTGCGCCGCTGCGCCTGGGTAATGCTGATGCCATAGCCAAAGGTGCCTGCGGTGCGCTGGATGCTGTGGCTGCCAATATTGCCGACGAATTCCCCGGTCAGGGTTTCAATCACCAGATCAACCCGGTCATCCCTGGGGGACTGGGTGGCCGCTTCTGCTACCCATTTCTTCACCCCCTCTGCCGAGGATGGAAACCAGACATAATCCAGCGCGCGGCTCAGGTCGCTGTCCAGGTTCAGGGTGTAAAAGTGTGTCCAATCATCCGGCTCAATCGCCCGCAGGCGTACCTGCTGGCCTTGCCAGGCATTGCCCATGCTGCCCTCCCTCAAAATTCTGGTGTGAAGCAAAGAGACCTGAGCCGCTATTTTATCCCGCTGCTGGCGAAACTTTCCAGAAAGCGGCGCTGGAACAACATAAACAGCAGCACCAGCGG
>JBGSXK010000099.1:0-8959 GCA_041751455.1 Anaerolineae bacterium | reverse complement strand
TGGGGCCACCCACACCAAAGTAGATGCGCACGGTTTCGCCCACCTGGGCGTGCAGCGCATTCTCGCCGGTCAGACCGCCCACCGCGCCGTTAAAGACCAGATAGTCGGCCCATTCCCGGCTCATGTTTTCCATGTTGAAGTTCTGGTGGCCCTTGGTGCCGAAGGGATGTTCGGTATAGATGTCGCCCTGCATGACATAGAATTCCCGGTCCACCGCGGCCAGACCGCCGGGAGGCTCGACAAGGATCAGCCCGTACATGCCACTGGTGATGTGATGTGCGACGCTGGCTGTGGCACAGTGATAGACATACAAGCCAGGGTTGAGCGCCTGAAACGTAAATGAGGTGGTGCCGCCGGGCATGGTTTGCGTGTAGACCGCGCCCCCTCCCGGACCGGTGACTGCGTGCAGGTCAATCGAGTGCGGCAGGTGGCTGGATGCATCATTGTGCAAAATCAGCTCCATTGTGTCCTCCACCCGCATCCGTAGCATGGGGCCCGGCACAGTGCCATCAAAGGTCATATAATGATAGGTTGTGCCATCGGCCAGCACCCCATCCACCTCAAGTGCGTTCAGCTCCACCACATGATGCTCCGGCGCACGATCCCCCACCGACGGCGGCACTTCCGACGGGTGCTGAATGACCGAGACCGCATCTTCTATGGCAGGGCTGACTACCGCTACGGATGTATGCTGAGTTGTAACGTTATCATCGTCTACGTAGGAGTTATCTTGTGTGCTGTGATCGCTGACCACAGTCCCGATAACACGGAGCAGGCCCTCCATTCCGATCTGACGATGACCAGGGATCGAGCAATAATAGATGAAATCACCGATTTGATTGGCGATAAATTCAACCGTGACGCTCTGCTCGTCTTCAAGCATTTCGCCTGTGTAAACACCGAATTCATCAATTTTGAGATCATGCAGTACCGGATCACCATTGATGACTGTCAGCCGCACTGTGTCACCCAGATTCACTATAAGCTCCGGATTCACGATGCCGTCGATCTCTCCGCCCACGCCGATATAAGCCATCGCCGGGTCGCCGCCGAGTACCGTGCGCAGGGTGTATTCCACCACACGAAGCTCAGCCTGTGCCACCACAAGGGGCGCTGAGTGATCAGGCGTTCCCTGTGCGGAGGCCTGATTGGGTACAAACTCGATGCGCACCGGCAGCACCATGAGGAGCAGGACAGCAAATCCGATCAGCACAGCCGCGATAAAGTTAGGGTTAGCTTGCCTGTACATTACGAGGTTCCTCTCTGTTCGCATTTCACAATTAAAAATGGCAGTTCAATTGCACCGACCGGGCAGACATCCTCGCAGGCGGTGCAGTAGGTGCAAAGTTGAGGGTAGAGGAGGATGGCTTTGCCATCCTGGCTGCCCAATGCAGCAGTGGGACAGCTTGCGATACAATCGCCGCAGCCTGTACAGAGACTATGGTTAATCAGCGGCATCCAGGGGTCATCGGACATTGTCATTCCGCTACCGCTTCCTCGAGCAGGCCAAACTCGGCTAGAATCTGTTGTGCCCACTGCTGGATGCGCTGAGGGGTGAGGTGACTCTGATGGTCTTCGTCCAGTGCCAGCCCCATAAACCACTGCCTGTCAGCAGTCAGCGCCAGCGATTCCTCAAACTCGTAGCCTTCTGTACTCCAGTAACCTGTCAGCTCACCGCCGAGCGCCAGCACTTCTTCCCCCAGGATGCCCATCGCATCCTGAAAGGTATCCGCGTAGGCGTACTGATCGCCCAGGCCAAAAAGGGCAACTTTTTTACGGGCGAAATCCACATCTTCCAGATCACCCCAGAAGATGTCCCAATCGTCCTGCAACTCACCGATATTCCAGGTGGGGATGCCGAAGATGAGATAGTCGTAACTGTTTATCTTATCGGTGTTGGTCATGCCGATATTGTGAACTTCAACCAGATCAGCGCGAAACGTGTTCAGCGTATCGCGCAGGTCATAGGCCACATACTCGGTATGGGATGTACTGCTACCATAGAAGAGTCCAATTCTGGACATGAGTCCCTCCTTGTGGAGTCGTTCTCGCTTTTGTTTGTGAACTATGACTCAAGGATAAGGTGGGACAGTCGGTTTGTATTTAAGCTGGATTAAGTCGGGAGAAGTTTACAGCATCGCAATCGAGCGCAGGGTGCGCTCATTCACGATGACAATCCGATGACGATCAAACTGAATAGCGCCAGCTTCTTCTAACGTACGCAGTACATTGCTGATGGTTTGCGGGGTGGTGTTGATATGCGCGGCAATCGCGGTACGGGTGACACCAGGGCCACTGAGTGAGGGGTCTTCGGCCTGCTTAAGCAGAAAGCGCGCCAGCCGGACAATAACCGAATAGAGCGCCAGGTCTTCGATCTGCCCCACCAGTGAGCGAACACGCACGGCCAGCATACGAATGGTATTCAGTGCCACCTGTGGGTTATGGGTCAGGACATCCGTAATCACCTCGGATGGCACAAGCCAGACACGCACCTCGGCGCTCAACGCAGCCGCATTGGCCGGATTTCCCCCACTATCCAGCGCGGCAATATCATTAAAGGACTTGCCAGGGCCGCGCAAATGCAGAATATGCTCACCACCGTCCGGGTTTAGCTTAAATATTTTGACATTCCCGCGCTCGACAATCCACAGCCCTTCCGCGGGTTCACCTTCCAGGAAGATGATCTCGCCAGCCGAGAAGACACGCAGCACACTGCGCACGGTGATCGTCGCCAGTTCAGCTTCGGTAATGCCTTCAAAGTAGGGGATCGAACCCAGATAATTTTTGACCGATACCATCTTAAACCATCTGCCTTACAGGGCTTCGTCATCGCCTGCCAGAGGTCACTGGCTAGGCTCACATTACGGGTCAGGACTGCCAGGATTCCTACGCGGTGCTGAAAGCAAACCAGCCTGGAAAAGCCCGCGTCAGGCGCGGCACACCTTCAACCCTGAGCGTGTCAGCATCGAGCGCTTCCTGATAACTGATGCGCTCTGCCCACACTTTAAAGAAAGTCGCCAGATCGGCTGTGACCAGCACATTGACTTCAAAGCCGGGGTCGGTCAGGCACAGGGTCACATCATCGGGTTTAAGCACCAGCCAGTAAGAAGACCTTTCCGCGCCATAAAAGTTAAACTGTACGACCACCCGCTCGCCAGGCAGTTGGTTGGGATTCACTTCCTTATGCATCCGCCACATGAGCAAAGGTGAATTCAGTTGCTCCGGGGATGGGTCGGGGAATGCCCACTTGGTCCCCCATAACCACAGCTCATGAATGGATTCTTCCAGATCATGACCGGCTTCTGTCAGATGGTATTCGGTGGATTTCCGGCCTGTGTCATTAAAGCGCTTTTCAATAATGCCCGCTTCCTGTAACTGCCGCAGCCGCTTCGAAAGCAGCCCGCGCGAGATACCGGGCAGCCCGCGTTCCAGATCATTAAAATGTCTGATGCCCTTCATCAGGTCGCGGATGATGAGCAGTGTCCAGCGATCGCCTAAAATTTCAAGCGTATGAGCGAGCGGGCAGTATTGACCATAGGTCCACATCAGCAGCACCTCCAATAACAACCTACCAGTTCGATTTATGAACTGGTGTTGTACCCAAGAATAGCATATTTTGAAATGAAACTGAATCGCTTATGTAATCTACCAGAAAGGAGCGGTAAATGGCCGAGCGCATTGATACAGTCATTATCGGCGGAGGGCAAACCGGGCTGGCGACCAGCTATCACCTGACCCAGCAGAAGCGCGAACACGTTATTCTGGAAAAGCGGCGGATTGGGGAAGCGTGGCGAAGCGCGAAATGGGACTCGTTCACCTTAGTCAGCCCCAACTGGACAATCCAACTGCCCGGTTTTGCTTATGAAGGCGACGACCCTGAGGGTTATCTCACCCGTGATGAAGTCGTGCAGTATCTGGAGGATTATGTCCGTCTGTTCAATCCCCCGGTGCGTAATGGCATCGAGGTGACCTGTATTCAGGGCACAGAGGACGGCTTCTTTGTTGAGACAGATCACGGCCTGTTTGAGGCCACCAATGTGGTAATCGCTACGGGCGCGTTTCAGAAGCCCAGAATCCCGGCTTATAGTTCAAAGATCGCCTCTCATATCGTCCAGCTTCATTCGAGCCAGTATCGCAATCCGCAGCAGCTTCCGCCCGGTGCGGTGCTGGTGGTGGGCAGTGGACAGTCCGGCTGCCAGATCACCGAGGAGCTTTACCAGCAGGGACGCAAGGTCTATCTGTGTACAGGACGTGCTGGGAGAGTGCCCCGACGTTATCGCGGGAAAGATATTTTCCAGTGGGGGGATGCACTGGGCATGTTCGATCAGACAGTCGATAAGCTGGATTCGCCAGCGGAACGCTTCGAGGCAAACCCTCAGCTCACAGGCCGGGATGGCGGGCGGGCGTTGAACCTGCACCAGTTTGCGCTGGATGGTGTGACCCTGCTGGGCCACTTGCAGGATGCCGGAGGATCAAAGGTTTTGATGGCCGGGGACTTGCTGGAAAATCTGGCCAGCGTAGACAAACGGGAAGCCGAATTCAAGAAGGGGGTCAACGGCTATATCGAGCAAAGCGGGATACAGTCTCCAGAGGATCACACACCGGAACTGCGCACAGGCTATGACTGCGAAATCATCCGGGAACTTGATCTGGACGCTGCGGGCATTACGTCTATTATCTGGGCCGCCGGCTACATTTTCGACTTTAGCTGGATACAATTCCCGATTTTTGATGAGTTCGGTTATCCGGTTCATCAGCGCGGGATCACGGCGCAACCCGGATTGTATTTTGCAGGCTTACTGTGGCTGCATAAATCCAAATCCAATCTGTTTTATGGCATTGGGGAGGATACAGCCCATATCGCAGCGCATATCGCTCAGCGGGCATGAGGATAAAAAGCGGCGGCTTGCCATCCGTATAATCCGCTGATTTTGACCTGCATCGGTTTATCGCAGCAGGCCCGCCCGGCGCAGGTCGGTCAGCACTACACGCTCCCACGGTGCGTTCGTCTCCACCATCAGGTAATGTGCCCCACGCCGCCGCAGCTCATAACGGATTTCCGTGCGCCACGCCTCCAGCCGCTGCTTGTAGAGCTCGCGCATCCCCGAATCAATTGTTACTTCCTGCGGCTGCCCGGTCTCGACATCCACCAGTCGCAGATCACCTGCCAGCGGCGGCTCGATTTCATCCGGCGACAGCACATGGACGATGCCGACTTCGTAGCCGCGCCCCAGCAGCGCGTTGACTCCATCCAGATAACCGGACGGTGAGAACAGATCGCTGATGATGAGAATCAACCCCGGACGACCGCCGCGCAGCGCATAATCGCTTAAAGCCGGGTTGAGATCGGTCACACCGCTGGAGTTCAGCCCGCTCACAAATCTGAGCATCGCCACACCGCGCCCACGTCCACGTGCCGGGCCGAAGGACTCTGTGCCCGCACCGCTTACGGCTGAGAGCAGCATCCGGTCATTACTGGTCAGTGAAGCATAGGCCAGCCCTGCCGCCAGCCGCTTGCCATAGACAAACTTATTCTCGTCAAACGCCTCGCTCTCTTTCGGCCAGTCCATGCTGGCAGATGTATCCAGCAGGATGTGTACTGCCAGGTCTTCCTCATCTTCCAGCAGCTTGATATAGGGACGCTGCAAACGGCCATACATATTCCAGTCCAGCCGCCGCAGATCATCGCCACGCGCATAATTCCGGTAATCGGCAAATTCAATGCTCGTGCCGCGCTTGATGGAGCGGCGTTCGCCTTTCATCGCGCCCGCTCGCACCCGTGACGACCACAGCATCACCTGCTCCAGTTTGCGCCGTGTCTTCTCGTCAAATATCCTGTCATCCGCCATAGCTTATTTTTCCGTTAAATCCAACCTGTACACGCGCTCGCCATCATCCACGACACCTGTATCACGGAAGCCAATGCTTTCGTAGAAGCGCTGCGCCACATGATTATCCAGCTCAAACATGATATAGATCGCCGCCGGGTGAAATTTTTCACACAGCAGGTCGATCAGCAGATGGAGCGCCTTACGCCCATACCCCTTGCGCTGATGATTTTTGTCGATCATCAAGCGCCAGATTTCCCAGCCGGTCTGGTCGCCAAACTGCCCCATACCGTACATCGCAAAGCCGACCATCGTTTCGCCATCATAGATGCCAAGCGGTACAAAGGTATCGGTCGGGTCCTGATACAGGTATTGCAGCAGTGACCACATATTGGGAGCGACAAAATCGCGCTGATCGTCGGCTACTTCCAGACGCCCGCAGACTCGCCAGTTGTCTTTTGTGATTTCGCGTAATGTGATTTCAGTCATCAGTCGTCAATTTTCAGTTTCTAAGCGGGCTGCTTACGGATGATGCTTACCAGATCAGCGATGATCGTATCCGGGTTAATGCCTTCCGCCAGTCCTTCAAAGTTCAGCAGCAAACGGTGACGCAGCGCCGAAGGTGCAACGGCCTCCACATCCTCAAATGCCACATTGAAACGCCCTTCCAGCAGCGCATTGACCTTCGCCCCAATGATAATAGCCTGCGCGCCGCGCGGACTCGCGCCGTAACGCACATAAGTGCGCACCATGTCTGGCGCGGAAGCGTGTTCCGGGTGTGTGGCGATGACCAGCCGCGCCACATATTCATTGATATGGCTGGCAACAGGGGTATTCAGCGCCAGTTTGCCCATGCTGATCACCTGCCGTCCGTCAGCTACCTTGTCCGGCAGCACGGTGTCCGCGCCCGTTGTGCGTTCCAGGATGTTGACGATTTCGCCCACCGAAGGATAATCCACATTGACCTTAAACATAAAGCGATCAAGCTGGGCTTCTGGCAGCGGGTACGTGCCCTCCATTTCCAGCGGGTTCTGCGTCGCCAGCACGAAAAACGGCGGTTCGAGCTTGTACGTCCGGTTCGCCACTGTGACCGTCTTTTCCTGCATGGCTTCCAACAGGGCCGATTGGGTTTTTGGGGTAGCACGGTTGATCTCGTCGGCCAGAATCAGGTTGGCAAAGACCGGCCCTGCCTGAAACACTTTGATCTTGCGCCCACTTTCATCATCTTCCAGAATGTCCGTCCCGGTGATGTCGGCGGGCATCATGTCGGGCGTGAACTGAATGCGCGCGAATTTCAACTCCAGCGCGTCAGCCAGCGTGCGAATCAGCATTGTCTTGCCCAGCCCCGGCACACCTTCCAGCAGTGCGTGCCGTCCCGCCAGGATACAGATCAACACGCTGCGCACGACTTCTTTCTGTCCCACGATCACACGCCCCACCTCGGCCTCAATTGCCTGGGCGATGCGGGCGAATTCTTCGATATTGGTGTCCTGCATATCGGTCATATTCAGTCCTCAGTTGTCAGGCTTTAGTCAACAGTTATTAAATTCACAGTAAAAAAGATTGCCCTCACCCGAAAATCTCACGCACAGGCAGCGAGAAACCGGGCAGCACGTCGCCGCCATCCAGCACACCGTCGATGACCACCGTCACCGCCTTCTCCGTCGTATGGACCACCACACTTTTACTACGCGGATAAGCCACCCATACCAAACGTGTCCCGTAACGCAGGTACTCGCTGACTTTACGCTGAATTTCATCAGCAGCATCATTGGGCGAGACCACCTCCACCGCCAGATCGGGCGCGAGGGGAATATATCCCTGAGGCAGACCTTCTGGCAGGCGCTCTTTGGCAACAAATCCGAAATCCGGCGCACGCACCGTGTCTGCGCCGTGCGGGTTTTTGAACAGAATATAGCCGGTTTCCGCAGCGGTCACATAACCCAGATCATGCTGGCGCACGAAAGCCCAGATTGGTTGACTTAAATTAAGTGTCACGCCACCATGTTCCCCGCCTGCTGGTGGCATCTCGATCAACTCCCCTTCAGACAGCTCAAAGCGCTTCTCAGCATTCCCCGGCAGGTGTGAAAGTTCCCACAGGTCTTCAGCGGTGTAAAACTTTTCTCGGATGCTCATGGTTTATGCTCCTGTAGAGGCACAGCCCGCTACACTTTTTACCGGCTGCTTCGCCCCGGCTCCAACGACGTGAAATAGTCGCGTACCACATCGCGCAGGCCGAGCGGAATATAATCGCTTTCCAGTGATCGCGTGGCCGCCTCGCTGTAATCGCTGAACACCTCGTTGTAAGGCACAAGGGCCTGCCCTGCCTGCGGCATAGATTCCACTTCCTGCATGGGCATATTGCTGGCATCCGGCTCCAGAATAATCTGCTGGTCGCTCTGACCGCCCACGCGCTGCGGCGCATAGACCTCACTAAACTGGCCTTCGCCCTGCCCGTCCGGGTTGTTATTCTGCATTGAAGCGGCACCACCAGGAACAACCTGGTCGCTGCCCTCGTTACCCTGAGCATCGCCCGCCCCCGTGCCTGTACCGGGCTGCTGGCGAGTCATCGTCTCCCCACCCTGACCCTCGGAACCCTGTTCACTGCTTGCCCCCTGCCCGGTCTGGTCGCCCTGCTGACCTTCCTGGCCCGGTTGCTGGCCTTGCTGTCCCTGCCCCTGCTGGCCTTCGCCTTGTTGACCCTCTTGGCCCTGCTGGCCGGCCTGCTGCATCTGTTCCTGTCCCTGCTGGCTGGCCTGCGGTTGGCCCTGCTGCTGCTGACCTTGCTGACCCTGTTGATTTTGCTGCGCCAACTGTTGGGCAGACTGCTGCATCTGCTGTGCGGCCTGGTTCAACTGCTGGCTGCTCTGCTGCTGCTGCTCCATTTGCTGCTGCTGTTGTTGCAGGCTCTCCGTCGCCTGCTGCATGGCCTGCTGTGCCGCTTCCATATCGCCATTACGCAGCGCCTCCGCAGCATCACGCAGCGCCTGTGCTGCTTCCGGGTTAGTGGCTTCCAGCGACTGTGCCGCCTGTTCCAGCATTTCGGCCATCTCCTGCCGTTGGCTCTCGCTCATGCTTTGCGCCTGCTGGCCGATCTGCTGAAGCTCGGATGTCAGTGCATCACCCGGCTG
>JBGSXK010000098.1:0-10804 GCA_041751455.1 Anaerolineae bacterium | reverse complement strand
AGCGATAGACCGAGAAGGGCAGCGGTGTCGCTGTGGGTGCAGGCACGGCGTTCGTCCAGGCTTTCCACTGCCGAGGCCAGCCACATCCAGGCCAGTTCGTTGCGCGGGTCAGCCTCCACCACCTGTCGCAGCAGCATTTCTGCTGCCTGCTTATCGCCACGTCGTGCGGCTTCAATGCCCAGCCGCAGTTTCTCGTTTATTTCTCCCTGGTTTGCCAAAATGACTCTCCTGGTTTATTGAACATAATGTTGGAGGGGCAGGCCGCGCCGGTTTACCCACCAATTCCTCTGAATGCAACCAGAGCGACCACCAGCAGGACAATTAACACCCCCGCGATCATGCCATAGATCAACAGGGTGCGGTTTTCCCTGGCGCTGGATTTATAGGCTATCTTCTTCAGAGCAGCTTTCGCCTGGGCATTATTGGGGTTTACTTCCAGCGCGCGTTGCAGCCATTGCCGGCGTTCACCCTGTGTATTGGCGATCTTCGCCATCCACATGATGGCCCGTTCGTTATAACGGTCTTCACTCAAAACCTGCCGCAGCATCACCCGTGCCCCCTCTTTATTCCCCGACTTGGCGGAGCGGATCGCCAGTTGCAGCAGTTCTTCACGATTTGGTTGGTTCTCTTTGCTCACGCGTGAGCTGCTCGACTTTGCCACCGTTTGTCCCCTCACCTGTCCCGATTCTAGCGCCAGCCATGTTTTAAGCGAAATGGGCTGATGTTCTCAATGATTGATCGTATCACGATCTGATCTTCATTTTAACGTGAGGATGCGTTTTTGGGAAAAGCGAGCTTATTAAGTAGGAAAAGCAAAGGAGCGGGTTGCAGCCCGCTCCTGGAGGTTAATCATATCATCAGGCGAAAGTGCGGCGCAGCGCTTTTTCGCGTTTTTCATAGAAGTCGTGGAAGTTGTTGTTGCTCGTCCACAGCATGAACTCGTAGAGCGTGTACAGGTCAGCGATGCGCCCCTGCGCCTCATTGACGATGTGCTGGCTGGCAAGCTCTTCGCTTTCCAGCGGATACCACATCCCGAAGCGCAGCCAGTCCTGACCTTCGGCAAAGGTGTTCATCCATTCATCCAGGACACGCCCATGCCCCATTTCCCAGGTGGTCAGGTGCATCTCGCTCAGTTCGGTGCCTTCCCAGAAGCCAAAGCGGTAGTTGCCATCCATGCTGCCGATCAAACGACGCAGCGCCGTACGGTGGCGTGGTAGTTCCAGCTTGCCGATAAAATTTTGTTGATCCCAACTTGCATAAGGAGAAAGAATAAGCTCTATCGCAAAACAATCGGCTCCGACACGCAGCTCAATGACCGGGTGACGATAAGGTTCGCCACTGTCGGGGCAGTTAGCGGTGTCGATGTGCATCAGATTTTCCACCAGGTGAGCCTGGCTGGCAGAGCGGAAATAAGACAGGGTTAACACGTCGGACTGTGCGGCACTGCTGGCGGCAGAACTTTGGCTGATAAGGGAGGCCTTGTTGTGATGTGGGTGCAGGTCCCAGTCGCAGTGACGGGTACGTTCAGCAAGGGCACGATGCAGGCTGAGCAGCTTGTCGTGAGCTTGCTCCAGGTGGATGCCCGAAACTTGCTCCTGTCCATAATTGAAATTTCCGGCCAGACGGTTACTGGTGTGAAAGTAGGACATTTGTAATTACCTCGCGTAGATAATTGCCAAAGGATTAAAATATGATTAGATTATAATTGGTTTTTTACGGAAAATCTAGTACCAGTAGCCTATTGTAACGAAAATTTCATACGAATTTTATTTTTTATTACGAAATATGCTGTTTTTGTAGCGTCTTGAGACGTGGTATACAGAGTTAGAGGGAGGATAACACTTTGTTGGTGCAGGATTCATACATCCAGAATTATTTGTACATCTATTTTCCAGGCTATGTACAGCGCATGAATAAAGGTTTTTAACTCGGCAGTGGTCGCATCATCCTTGTCTTCAGGCTGCATCAGGAACTCGAACATCTCACGCTCTGCCAGCGGTAATGTGCCAATATGCATGATGGCATCGGCTTCCAGGTCACGATGGATCGCGCCGAAGAACAGCAGCAGCACTCCACTATGATTGGGCTGGAGGTTGCCCAGCAGAAAGGTCATCTCAAAAACCTGGTCCGAAGTGACAGTAATCTCACCCAGCGCGCGGTAAATCGTACGTTCCTCGTCAAAATGAGTCCGTCCGGCCTCGCGCAGGGCGCGCACAGTACTGCCGTCATAACCCAGTTCCTCGATCCCCTGACGCAGCAGCAGCCAGATCAGTGGTTGAGTTGGCTCTGGCAGACGGTTGAGCAGCCAGGCTTCCCCCACACCGGAAAGCGGATAGTCAATCTTGCCCATGCAGCCGAAAGGCAACCCGACATGATTGGCCGGGCAGCCTGCGCAGTGCTGCTTCAGCGGTTCCAGCTCTGCCGCTGAATCCAGCAGATGTTGTACGACGATCACCTGAGTCTCTTCAGAGCCATCGGCAGCGGTGCGCACCATCTCGAAACCCATTTCAGTGGGCGGGCGCTGGTCGCCATTGCGCCGGTACAGTGCGATAATCGTCCGCGCCCGTTCCTCGCCTTTTAAACGCTCCAGAATGCCATCTGTACCCAGTGTCTGTTTAGGAACACAATCGTAATCAATCACATAATCAATTGCCATGAGGCATTTCCTTCACAACCTGGGACGGCCTGTTAAAGGTTATGCAGTTCTTCCAGTGAGATAAATCCCCGCCGTAATGCTTCCAGGGCGGCAGTATTACGGTCTGGCGCGCCTAGTTTGTTCATCGCGCCCGCCAGCGTTTCAATCACCAGCGGCATCGCCAGGTTCAACTGGCGTGAGATAGCTGTATTTTCATAACCCGCCGCCACATACAGCAGCAGACGGCGTTCGGTCTCGGTCAGTTTTTGGTCACGCTCACCTTCGTTCAGCAGCCCTGTCACGACTTTTTCTGCCACACCGCGCCCCAGCACAAGCTGCCCGTCCATCACTTTGCTAATCGCATCCGACAGTTCGCTTTCGTCGGTGGCTTTGAGGATGTAGCCATGTGCTCCGGCACGCAGCGCCCGCACGATATAACCTTCTTCTTCGCGCCCGGTCAGCACCAGCACCTTGACACCCGGTGCTCTGGAACGAATTTCCGGCAGCACATCCAACCCACCACGTCCCGGCATGTTCAGGTCCAGCAGCAGCACATCTGGCATCAGTGTAAGAGTCTGCTGGAGGGCGCTGTCACCATCGTTGGCTTCGCCGATCACCAGGAACTCGGCGCGGGCTTCCAGTGAGCTTGCCAGCGCCTTGCGCAGCACATTATGATCATCCGCCAGCAGCAGGCGGGTCGCGCGCTGGCCGCTGTGAGGGACAGCCTCGGTCGGGCGGCGTGGTAGTGTGGGCGCATCGGGTGGGGTAAGTGCGTTGAGCGAATCCTGCAGTGCCTCGGCCATGATTCGGCATGACTGAAAGCGGCGTGCAGGTTGTTTTTCCAGTGCTTTCAGAATCACCTGTTCCAGGCTGGCTGGGATTTCCGGCACAATCAGGCGGGGTGGCGGGGCTGGTTGGCGTACCTGCTGGATGAGCAGGGCGCGGATGTCGTCGGCATCAAACGGTAGCTGGCCCGTAAGCATCTCGTACAGCACAATGCCCAGCGAGTAAATATCAGTGCGATGATCCAGCGTGTGCCCCTGCGCCTGCTCTGGCGAAAGATAGGCCGGTGTGCCGATAATCATGCCCTCGGCGGTCATGCGCTTACTTTCGCGCCCCAGCGCCAGCCCCAGGTCCATGATTTTCACCTGGCCTTCCAGCGTCACTTTGATGTTGGCCGGTTTAATATCGCGGTGAATTACCCCACGCTCATGTGCATAATTCAGCGCCAGCGCGATTTGGTTGCCAAGGTTGACCACCTGTTCCGGCGCAGAGGGGATATAGGCGGCGAGCGATTTGCCTGCGACATATTCCACCACCAGGAAATAATGGTCGTCATCCTCATCGCTGTCATAAATCGACATGATGTTCGGGTGGTTCAATTGGGCGACAGCCGAGGCTTCATGAAAAAAACGTTTGCGCGTAGCATCACGCACCTGTGGCAGCAGCACCTTCAAAGCCACATCCCGCCCCAGGCGTGTGTCGATGGCCTTATAGACGGTGGCAGTAGAGCCATCGCCCAGATGCTCAATGACTTCATAGCGGTTACGTATTCTGCGTCCGATCATGTTCACAAGAGTTACTCGCGGGGACTAGACAGCGCTATATTCTATGCAAATTATAACGAGAGTGTTGCATAGAGAGCAACTTTATGTTCTGCTGCCATCTCAAACCTTTATAAACATAACGATATATTAAGATAAAATGATCCATATGCAGGGTTAATGAATATGAAAAATAATCTGGTTGTCGATTAAAATACTTATGGAAGCAATGACTATAGGGATTGCTGTAATGCCCCCAAAGTGAGGGGACTACAGCGAGCCCGGGAATTTTTGATGAACGACGAGCTGCTAGAAAAACATATTCAACTGACCCTTTTCCGCAAATTGCCCGATATTGCGCTGTTCATCTTCGACCATGACCTGCGCTATGTCTTTGCCGAAGGTATGGACCTGGAAAAAATGGGCCTTGCCCCAGAGCATATAATCGGCAAAACCCCACGCGAGGTGCTGCCACCTGTGCATGTGGAAAGCCTTGAGCCGCTGTATACTGCTGCGCTGCGGGGTGAAGAGAGCACTGTAGAGGGGCGCTACCGGGGGCATTTTTACAAGGTGCAGGTTTCACCATTTCGGGATGAATCCGGGGAGATCCAGGGTGGAATCGTTGTCACACGGGATGTCACCCGCGATAAGCAAATCCAGAAAGAACAGCGTGAGCGGGAACGTCGTTACCGGATGCTCTTTGAACAGACCAACGACGCGGTCTTTATCATGAGTCTGCTGGGGGTAAACCTGGAAGTGAACCGCCAGGCAGCGGAGATGTTCGGATATAGGGTTGAGGAATTGATCGGAACTTCGTTCCGTGAGCTGGTGGTGGAGGAAGAAGTAGAGCAGAGCGCGAACGTGATTGAGCGGCTGCTGGCGGGCGAAGCCCCTCCTGTTTATGAACGGGTATTTCGTAAGAAAAGCGGGGAGCGGCTGGTGGCGGAGGTCAATGTGGCGCTGGTACGCGACGACAAAGCCCGCCCCCTCTATATCCAGAGCGTACTGCGTGATGTCACCTCGCGCAAGCAGCGTGAAGAGTTGCTGAGGGAGAGTGAGCAGCGCTATCGTATTCTGACGGATCTGATCTCCGATTTTGCTTACGCTTATCGACTTAGCCCAGAGGGGGAGAGCGAACTGGAGTGGGTAACGGAAGACTCTTTCCAGCGCATTACGGGCTACAGGCCGGAAGAAATCTATTCGCGGGGGAATTTCCTGCTGTGGCATCCTCAGGACATGCCCACAGTATTGAGGCAGCGACAGCGTGTCTTGCAGGGAGAACAGGTCACGGATGAGCATCGTCTGGTCACAAAAAGTGGTGACGTGCGCTGGATGCGCGTGTATCGCCGTCCCGTGTTTGATGCCAATGGTAATGTCATACGTTTTTACGGCATCGCCCAGGATATTACCGAGCGCAAAGAAGCGGAGCTGCGTCAGCGGGACAGCGAGGAACGTTACCGCATTGTTTCTGAATTGATGTCCGACTATGCTTATGCCTTTAACGTTGATGAAAACGGGGAACTTGCGTCTGAATGGCTCACTAAAGAGTCGTTTATCCGTGTCACGGGTTATCTGCCCGACGAAACCGACCAGATTGCCGATTATGGCCTGTTTCATCCACTGGATCGTGACCGCGCCCGCCAGCACCAGCAGGATGTCCTCGAAGGCCAGATCACGAACAGCGATTATCGCATCGTCACCAAGAACGGCGAGATTCGTTGGGTACATATCCGCCGTTACCCGGTCATGGACGAAAGCCGAACACGGGTGGTGCGCTTTTATGGCGTGGCGCAGGATATTACCGGGCGCAAAGAAGCCGAAATCGCTCTGCGCCGCAGTGAGGAATTCCTCACCCAGACTCATCAGATCGCCAAAGTGGGAGGGTGGGAACTCAACCTGCTGAGCGGAGAATTGTTCTGGACACAGCAGACGCGAGAAATTCACGAGGTTGCACCGGATTATGTTCCCAGGCTGGAAGAGGCGATCAACTTCTATGCGCCAGAATACCGTTTGATCATCCAGCAGGCGGTCGAAGAGGCCAGTCACGGGCAGCCCTATGACCTCGAACTGCAATGTATCACTGCGACAGGCCGGCGCATCTGGGTACGTACACTAGGGCAGGCAGAGATAGTCAATGGCAGTGTTGTGCGCCTGTTTGGGACCTTCCAGGATATTACCGATCTTAAACGGGCCGAAATCGCCTTGCGCAATAACGAGGAACGTTATCGCAGCCTGACCGAGCTGATCTCGGATTATGCATTTTCCTTCCATATAGAACCGGATAACAGCCTTGTTCCTGAATGGGTTACAGATGAATCTTATACCCGTATTACCGGTTATACGGTGGAAGAAGTGAACCAGCTAAAGCGTACTGGCCTGTACCACCCCGATGATCGTGATCAGGTGGAAATAGATTTGCAGCATGTGCTGCGGGGAGAGGCCACCAGCAGTCAGTATCGCATCATCACCAAAAGTGGTGAGGTGCGCTGGTTGCAGATTGACCGCCGTCCGGTGTGGGACGAAAAGCAGCAGCGGGTGGTGCGTTTCGATGGTGTTGCCCAGGATATTACAGACCACAAATATGCTGAGGAAGCGCTGCTCCGCAGTGAGGAGCGCTTCAGGTTGATCGCGCAGGTGTCCCACGATGGACTCTATGATTTCGATGTGATTCAGGATCACATCTGGCTGAGTAACGGTTATCTGCGATTACTTGGTTTTGGCGAAGATTACACACAGTATAGCTTCCTCGACCTGACTCAAATCTGGCATGAGCGTGTCCACCCGGAAAATCAACCCATGATGAGCGAGCATGTCGAACAAATCCTGAACGGCAAAAAGTCGTACTGGTCAATCGACTATCGCTTCCAAAAGCCTCATGGTGGCTATATTTTTATCTCAGATCGGGGCTATGTCATCCCGGATGAACACGGCAGGACAGAGCGTATTGTCGGCGCGGTAACAGACATTACCGAACAGCGTGAGGCCGAAAAACGCACGCTGGAACTGGCGCTGGCACAGGAGAAAATGCAAATCTTTGCCAGCTTTATCACGGCCATCTCGCACGATTTCCGCAATCCGCTGGCGGTCATCAATACCAGTGCCTATCTGATCGAGAAAACTGACACACCAGAAGAACGCAAGCGCCACCTGGATAAGCTAAAGCAGCAGGCCAATCATATTGAAGGGCTGGTGGATGGACTGCTGACCATGTCGCAGCTCGATAACCCCAACCTGTTCGAGCTTACGCCGCTCAACATCAACGACCTGCTCACTTATATAAAGATTCGTGAGGAAAACACCTTTGCTGAGCGTGGGATTGCACTGGAATTTGATCTGGCGGCTGATCTGCCTCAGATTTATGGGGATCGGAACTGGCTCTATCGCGGTCTGTTGAATCTGATCGAAAACGCCCGTCT
The DNA here is from genome assembly GCA_041751455.1 of Anaerolineae bacterium. Classification (GTDB taxonomy): domain Bacteria; phylum Chloroflexota; class Anaerolineae; order Aggregatilineales; family Phototrophicaceae; genus JAIOHN01. The sequence goes on along the minus strand of JBGSXK010000098.1, from coordinate 3,209 downwards.
CTATACCTCACCCGGTGGCAAAGTGGATGTGCGCACCACCGTCATTGAGGACTCCGTTCTCATCGAAGTACAGGACAACGGTATTGGCATTGAGGACGGGCATCTGGAGCATATCTTTGACCCATTATTTCGGGCTGAGCTGCACCGTCCATCCAGTGGGCAGGGGTTAGGGCTGTCGATCACCAAAAAGATTATCGAACGGCATCAGGGGGATATTTTGGTGGTCAGCGAGGTGGATGAGGGCAGCACGTTTTGTATCATGCTGCCCATCATGCGGGTGGATCATCAGGAAAAAGCTGCCTTAACTTAAACCCTCGCAGGAGCAGGTTTAAAACCTGCCCCCGCTGCATAAATCATGTTTCCGCTTTGGGTCTTACTCCACCCGGAAGCGCCGCACCCAATCGGGACGTGGAGGCACTGTATCCGCTGCCACCGCCGCCCGCCACTCGTCATCGGTCAGACGGTTATCTATCGCGTTGATAAATTCGTAGAAACTGTAAACTGTCCCGCGTACCACTTGCAGACCTTCCGGACTATTGGTGATCACATAGAGATAATCAATGTGCCCGGTGCCAAGCTGCAAGACTTCTCCGGTATCCGGGTTGCTGGCAACATCGGCCACCAGCGCGGCCATGCGCGGCGGGTCGGCCAGGGACAGCTCGGCAAAATAACGCACGTGCCACAAGTTGCTGCCGAAGCTATATTTCAGGAATTCTTGCTCATCCTCGGTCAGCGGCTCGCCCCATAGTTCCTTACGCGCCATTTCGGTAAGCTGCCCGCTCAATTCTGCCAGTACCTTAAAGCCTTCCAGCACCGTATTAAGCGCACTCGACTCGGTCTGAGCAGCCCGGTCATAGGGTTCTCCATCCATATCGCGGGCGCGCAGCCCCTCGTAAACCCCTGCCGCGACCAGTGCCACCCGCGAGAACACCAGCGGGTTCGGCTCCACCGTGCTGTCGGTGTTGATGATGCGCTCGCCACCACCGCCCAGCCCGCCCATCGGCTGCGCGGTATAGAGCAGCGTGTCGTGCTTCAGTTCGGTATAACTGCCCAGCCCGGCGTGCAGGTCGCGCAGCAGCCAGAGCTGGCTGTTCATCAGCGGCGGGTAAATTTCCGTCTCGCGCGCCCATAGTGGTTGCAGCGCCCACAGCCACGCGCCATAAGCGTTCTGCACCCAATCCTCGCTGGTGATCTGGCTGACTTCCTCGCGTAACTGTGCTAGATTGCTGTCGTAATTCGCGTATGCAGTGTCGCCACGCTCGCGCAGAAGCGCATAGGCGATGTCCGAGCCGAGCGCGGCGGCCACGTCCAGCCCGCTGGGCAGCGTGCGTTCCTCGCTCACCACGCCCACTTCCGGGTAAATCAGGCGCTGCATGGCATAGGCATCCAGTGTGAAGCGCTGCCCGAACAGGCGAAAACCGCGTGTCGCCTCGTCCAGCCCGTCCGCCTCGGTGCCGATAGGCCGCACCACATTATGGATGCGCGGGCCGGGGAGCGCCTGGGCTGCCGCACGAAAATCCGCCAGCAGGTTGGCCTCCGCGATTTGTTCCGGTGGCAGGTCTACCCCAAAGATTTCCTGGGCCAGCGGTAGATATTCCACCGGGCCGAGGTTATCTGTCGGGCCAATAAGAAAGGCCAGCACCTCGCTGACATCTTCCCACACGTTATAACGTCCAGAGATTTGCAGCGCACGCAGCACCAGCACGCTGGTACGCAGCGCTTCATCATCGCGCGCCAGAAAGGTGATACGCCCCAGCCAGTTCATAGCACGGAAGTAACGCTCCAGCTCTGGCACGCCAGCGTAATGGCCGCGCGGGGCATACTGGCTGAAGTCCTCGTCATACTGCGGCAGGAAGGGAACAGACAGCCGACCCTCTCCGGCCAGTGCCAGAGCGACCATTGGATCGGCCTCAGCCTGAATATCCTCGCGTACATTGGCGCTGTAAGCCTCTGTATCCAGCAGACCCAGTGCGACAGCATAATAGACCGCCGCCCCACGGGCGGCGACTGCATTGTCAGTGCCCTCCAGCGCATCAAGCTGCTGCTGCGCGGCGGTATAACTAGTGCTGATGACATCCAGCACACGTCGGTACAATTCTTCCTGTTCCAGGAATTGCAGCATATTATCGAAGACCACATGCAGCGCATGCAGCACGCTGTCTGTCGTCACCCAGTAGCTGTGGCCGGTGTCGGGGTTCCAGTCCTGCGACCAGCGGTACGAGTCTTCGAACTGATCCAGCCCGGCAGGGACAACGACGAAACCATGCTGTGCCAGCGCGGCAAGCTGCGCCGGGTTCAGGTTCGCATCTTCGATAAAGCGTACTTCGGCCAGGTCAAACGGGCCTTCGGGGATGTCGCCCATGTAGCGCTCTGGCAGGGTGACGGCCAGCGGGTCGGGTGAGTTATAGAAGCCGCTGGTGGTAGCTAAAAAGCCTTCCCAATCCCATGTGATGAAGTCGTTTTGCAGGGCAGGGTCAGGATTAGGGGCAAGGGTGACAGCAGGGAGATCATTGGTCAGGTCGAGCGGGGTGAGCATTTCTGGTGGCGGCAGAGTAGGCAGCGTGGCGGGATCGAAGGGGTCTACCAGATAATTACTGCCGGAATACTCAGCCACCCAACCCGTAAGGCCGAACTGCTTAATCTCCCACCAGGTAATATTATCCAGGCAGCGCGGCCCACCTACTACCTCGAAACTTTCACCGCGTGACAGTCTGACAAAGGGTTCTATTCCCATACCCGGTTCGGTGCGCACATTAAGGTAAAAGCCTTCGTCAGTGGCGACTCTGCCCTGCTGGCCCACTATGAGCCGCGAGGTGAGGCCGCCTGTACAGGCCGCGTACTCCTGAGCAACGGCCGGCTGCATGGCCAGTATCAAGACCAGTAGCATCAATATATGTCTTGTCATGATGATGGTACCTCCCTGGATCAGGTCATCTATTCAGAGATGATAGACTCTATTGTAGAACGTCACAATAAGTGACGTTACAGTATTCTGTCACCTTATAATGTTACAATCATTATAACGCCATGGGAGCGTCGAAAACGTATTTTAAGCCTACGCAACGCCCATTTCTGACCTACGAGGTAAGGAGAATTTGCCTGTGCAGGATTTATCGTCCGGCTGCTGCCTTCCCGTGCAACCAGACGTATTATGGGGGTTAAAGTTTATCGCTGGCTTTGGCGGCGACGGCGAATACTTCGCGCTCGAA
>JBGSXK010000097.1:0-3378 GCA_041751455.1 Anaerolineae bacterium | reverse complement strand
GGGGGTAATGGTGTGTGAGTCGTGCAATACAGTGTCCATGCGGACTGTGTTCATCTATACGGTTTCTCCGTTTTGGGACTAATGATAAGCGAGGTTTTTGTGCATGTGCACAGATATTGATTATGGGACAAATTTTCTTTTTGTATAGTGGAAAAACGTTAAAGTTTTGTAGGTTTTTTGTGTGGATGCCTCATGTGACCTTACCCCAGTTTGGCGGACACCAGAAATGTCCAATAAACTGAGTGTAAGGTCAGGTTAATGCTTAGCCAGATTGGAGAGGGGATTTAGGGGTCTAAACCTTACATCACCTGAACCACGAAAGTATCCACCGCGCTCCATTCGCTCCATGTCCCGTTTGCCCGCTGTGCCCGCACCCGCCAGTAATAGAACCCATTGGGCAGTGAGTCAACCGGCACTGACAGCGCCCCGATGGGCAGATCATCACGGTTGAAGTTCGGGCTGCTGAAATCGGCGTTGTCATCCACCTGAATATGATAGCCTACGGCCCAGGAGACGTTACTCCAGGTGAGTACGAACACAGGGGAATCATACATGTTAAGCAGCGGGGCGGCATCGGGTAGCGAATGTACGAACTCAAATGCCCCCACATCACACGCCACGCCTGACGGACGTTCTACGCCGCGCTGATCCGTGGGGGGGCAATCGCCAACCGCCGCATCAATCAGCACGCTGCCGTGCAGCAGCGCGTGAGTCTGCGTAAAGCCGCCGTTATGTGCCAGCGTCCCCAGGTTAAGCGCCTCTGTCGTCACTACTGTACCATCGCACGAATTATCATCCGCGTATAAGGCGGTGATGGTGGCATTTGATGGCCCGGTACAGTTGGATACGCTGTTTTGTGAGATCACTGTGTTTTCAATCACTATGTCCACCGCCGCCACCCTTCCCACGCCATTCTCATTGTTGACAATGGTGCTGTAACGGATGTGTGTCATCGTCCCCCCAGCCCGTATAGCCTGGTACTCATTTCCGGAGAAGGTTGAGTTAAGTATGGTGGCAGAACCGGCGTTATAAATACCAGTGGCGGAGAAGCCCATACCGCCGACCATATTACCCACAAAAGCAACACGGTCAACAGTAAGCGTGCCCTGGTTAAGGATACCCGCACCTTGTGATGCGCCATTATTTGAGACAATGCTGTTAGTAAGCGTGAGTGTCCCCTCGTTGAGAATAGCGCCGCCCCCAGCGTCGTAAACCTGTGCGTTAGTCAGTGTAAGGTAGTCAATGCTGGCGGTCGCGCCGCTGAAAATCCGAATCAGGCGGATTGCATTCCCACCGTTAAGTGTCGCGCCGTTGCCGTTGATTGTCACCGTACCGTCCGCGCCATCAGGATGCAGTTCCAGCGTGGCGGCGGGGGTATACGTGCAGCCCGCTGCCAGGTTGATGATCTCATCCCCTTCGGTTGTGTTGGCGGTTGTAAACGCCGCCGCCAGCGCCGAATTATCACACGCCACATTCAGCACCAGCGGATCGGGCTGCGCCACAGTACCTTCCACACTGAAGGTGAAAATAGCAATCAGGGTCGTCAGAAACCCCCATAATCTGCTATAGAACATACCTTTATTCCTTCATTTGGCCTTGTTACAGATATTACATAATATAATACCAAACACCCTCAGCCTGCATTGAGATTGACACACTGGGCAAGGGTATTGGCACACGGGTAAAGCTTAATAACACCTAATGGGGACTCTGTTCCCTCCCCAAATTCGGCTAAGCATTACCCACATCTGGAGAGGGATGAAAAAGAGACCAGGTGGCAGCGATGTCTTGAAGTCGCTACCAGCGCCATGAGCATCGCTACCCGGACGGCAGCATTCACGCGCTCCCGCCCTGGCTCAGCGACGAAGACGATCAGGAGGAGGAAGCCTGACGTAAAGCCCTATGAGCGCAGCTTCGCGCCCAGTTCGCGCTCGGCGGTTCTGATGATGCGCTGGCGGATTTTTGCGACTTCCGCGTCCTTCAGCGTGCGCTCGTCGGTCTGGTAGGTCAGGTTGTAGGCGAGGCTCTTGTGCCCGGCGGGGATGCTGTCGCCTGTGTAGACATCGAACAGCGTCACCTCGCGCAGCAGGTCGCCCCCAGCCTTGACGATGACCGCGCGCACGGCCTCGGCGGAGGTGTCTGCCGTGACGACCAGCGCCAGGTCTTCCAGCACAGGCGGAGTCTGTGGCAGGGGCTGGACTTTGTGCATTTCGGTCACGTGCGACAGCAGCGCGCTGAGGTCGAACTCGGCGGCCAGCACCGGCGCAGCGGTGAGGTCGAAGACGCGCGCGACCTGCGGGTGCAGCTCGCCAAAGCTGCCGATCACCTGCTGGTTGATGTGCAGCACGGCAGAACGCCCCGGATGAAAGCTGGTGTGTTCCGCGCGGGTATAGTGGATGAGGCCAGTGATATGCAGGCGGTGGAGCAGTTCCTCGACCACGCCTTTGAGGTCGTAGAAGTCCACATCGCCCCCGTCTTCGTCGCTGGCCCAATCGGTGGCACGGCGCGGCCCGGTCATGAGGATGCCGAGGCGCAGCGGCTCGTCGGGCAGGGGCTGCCCTTCGCGCTTCAGGTAGACGCTGCCGATCTCGAACACCTGCTGGCGCTGGCTGTAACGGGCATTACTGCGGGCGGTTTCCAGCAGGCCGGTCAGCAGGGTGTGGCGCATGACGGTCTTATCGGCGCTGATGGGGTTAAGCAGCTCGACATAACCCGCCTGCCCGTTGCTGGCATGAGTCAGCAGCGCCTCACGTTCCGGGGTGGTCAGGCGGTAACTGATGTTCTCGTGCAGGCCGAGCGCGGCCAGAATATCGCGGGTGCGCTCCTCGCGCAGGAGCAGGGTGTTGCTGTGCTGCGGCGGCATTTCGTCGGCAATGATGGTATTGGGGATGCGGTCGTAACCGTAAATGCGCGCGATTTCCTCGATGAGATCGGCCTGACCGATGACCGGATCGTCGCTGATGTCCATGCGGAAATCCGGCACGGTCACATGCAGCACGTCCCCGGCGACTATCACCTCAAACTGCACCCGGCGCAGCAGTTCCGCTGCGTGGTCTGCCGTGAAGGCGATCCCCAGCAGGCGCTCAATCTCGCTCACGTGCAGAGCGACCTGCACCACCGGGGGCTGCTGGGGGTATACGTCAATAATGCCCTGCGCGACCTGACCGCCGCTGGTCTGGCGCATGAGTTCGATACCACGCTGTACACCGAGAATGGCCTGGCTGGGATGGACACCCCGGCTGAAGCGCATTCCGGCATCGGTGAAAACGCGCTGCGCCTGCATGGTGCGGCGGATATTAATGAAGTTCCAGTTGGCCGCTTCCAGCAGGATATTGTGTGTCTCTGGCGTGATCTCGGTTTCCGCGCCGCCGATGATCC
>JBGSXK010000096.1:0-6660 GCA_041751455.1 Anaerolineae bacterium | reverse complement strand
GGTAGGTTAGCCTGGTTGTGCTGATGACTTGATGTCACTGGCTGATGCAGGGGCGCAGTACGCTGCGCCCCTGTCCTCATTTTCAGCACTGCGCAAGTTACAGCGCCACCCGATCTTATGAGGTGAATTTCCGATGATTCGATTTATCATTCGACGCTTGTTGTATATGATCCCGACTTTATTTGTCGTCTCGATTGTGGCCTTTGTGGTGATTCAATTACCCCCTGGTGACTACCTGACCACTTACATTGCAAACCTGGCTTCATCAGGCGAGACGGTAGAGCGGGATGTGATTGAGGCATTGAACCAGCGTTATGGACTGGACCAACCAATTTATGTGCAGTATTTCAAATGGATAGAGAATATTGTGCTGCGTGGGAATTTCGGCCAGTCCTTTGAGTGGCGGCAGCCGGTGGAAAATATCATCTGGGGGCGGATGAATATGACCGTGGTGATTACGCTGGCAGCGCTGATCTTTACCTGGGCTGTCGCGTTTCCGATTGGCATTTACTCTGCCGTGCGTCAGTATTCGCTGGGCGATTATATAGCGACCACACTGGGTTTCCTGGGGCTGGCAATCCCTAATTTCCTGTTGGGTCTTCTTTTGATGTATCTTGCTTTTAGATACTTTAACCAGAGCGTGGGTGGGTTGTTTTCGCCCCAGTATGAAGATGCGCCCTGGAGCTTTGAAAAAGTGATTGACCTTTTAAGCCACCTGTGGATTCCTATGGTTATCCTGGGGACAGCGGGGGCGGCCAGCCTCATCCGCGTGATGCGGGCGAACCTGCTGGATGAACTGCGCAAGCCCTACGTGACGACGGCACGCGCCAAAGGCCTGCCGGAGTGGAAGGTGATTCTGAAGTATCCGGTGCGCATTGCCCTCAATCCGTTTGTCAGCACGGCGGGTTATATCCTGCCGGAACTAGTCTCGGGTTCGGTGATTGTGGCGGTGGTGCTCAGTCTGCCCACCAGCGGGCCGCTGCTGCTGCGAGCATTGGTCTCGCAGGATATGTATCTGGCCGGGGCTTTCATTCTGCTGCTGAGTCTCCTGACAATTATTGGAACGCTGTTTTCCGATCTTATGCTGGCCTGGCTCGACCCACGTATCCGCTACGAATAGTAGAGTGAACGGAAAAGACTTATGGAAACTGGTTTACCTAAAACCCCGCAATCCACTGTCCCGGCGTTAGACAGCCTGCCGGCCTCGGCAGAAGTAGCGAAAGAAACAGAAGCTAATGTGTATGTGGCTTCGCAGTGGAAGCTGATCTGGATGCGCTTCCGGCGGCATAAGCTGGCGATGATCGGCGGTATAGTGACACTTTTCATTTATCTGGTGGCGCTGTTTGCAGAATTTCTCGCGCCGTTTCCTTCTGACCGATATAACGCCACTTACACTTACGCGCCGCCGCAGGTGCTTAATTTTTTTGATGACGGCCAATTTTCCCCGCATGTTTATGGCTACAAATCGGAAATAGACCCTGTAGCCTTGCGCCGGACTTTCGTGCTGGACGAGGAGAATAAAGTCCCGGTGAGCCTGTTTGTTGAAGGCTCGTCCTATAAAATGTTCGGGCTGATTGACACGAATATCCATTTGATAGGCCCGGTGGATTCCAGCCAGCCGATGTACCTGATGGGCGCAGACCGCCTGGGACGTGATATCTTCAGCCGTTTTATACACGGCACCCGTATTTCGATGTCGATTGGCCTGATTGGTGTGGCCTTCAGCCTGATCCTGGGCATCACCCTGGGCGGGATCTCTGGTTATTATGGTGGTGCGGTGGATAACATCATCCAGCGCATGATCGAGTTTATACGCTCGATCCCGACCATTCCATTGTGGCTGGGGCTGGCGGCGGCACTGCCACCCGAGTGGGGGCCGCTGCAAATATATTTCGCCATTACGCTTATTCTGGCATTTGTGGGCTGGACGGGCCTGGCGCGGGTGGTGCGCGGGCGTTTCCTCTCGCTGCGCGAGGAGGATTTTGTGATGGCCGCGCGGCTGGATGGTATGCGACAGCGACGGATCATGTTTCGCTATATGCTGCCCGCATTTTACAGCCACATCATCGCATCGATTACGCTGGCGATCCCCGGTATGATTCTGGCCGAAACATCTCTCAGCTTTCTGGGGCTGGGCCTGCGCCCTCCGGTAGTAAGCTGGGGCGTGCTGCTGCAGGAAGCCTCTAATGTGCGCTCAGTGGCGACTGCGCCCTGGCTGCTGTGGCCGGCAATGGGTGTTGTGCTGGCGGTGCTGGCGCTCAATTTCCTGGGTGATGGCCTGCGCGACGCGGCTGATCCTTACGCATAAAGGAATTTTAATTTTATGGAACGGCAAGATGTTTTATTGGAAGTGAAGGGCTTAAAAACCCACTTTTTTACTGATGAAGGTGTGGTCAGGGCAGTCGATGGCGTGGATTTCACCGTGCCCAGGGGCAAAACACTGGGGGTGGTGGGGGAAAGCGGCTGTGGCAAAAGCGTGACCGCGTTTTCTATCCTCAAACTGGTAAACAAGCCGGGGCGGATTGTGGACGGGCAGCTTCTTTTCCACAATCCTGACGGCGGTGAGACGATTGACCTGGCACAGTTGGACCCTTATAGCGCTGAGATGCGTCGTATTCGCGGTGACGCGATTGCGATGATCTTTCAGGAGCCAATGAACTCGCTCAGCCCGGTGCATACGATTGGCAATCAGATTATTGAAGGAATTCTGCTGCATCGTGATGTCTCCAAAGCGGAGGCGAGGCAGCAAGCGATAGACATGCTGAAACTGGTGGGTATCCCTAATGCGGAACGACGGGTGGATGCTTATACATTCCAGCTTAGCGGTGGGATGCGCCAGCGGGCGATGATCGCTATGGCGCTGGCCTGCAACCCTAAGCTGCTGATCGCGGACGAGCCAACGACGGCACTGGATGTGACCACGCAGGCGCAAATCCTGGAGCTGATTAAGCAGTTACAGGGGCAGTTTGGCATGGCGATGATGCTTATCACGCATGACCTGGGCGTGGTGGCAGAAACCTGTGATGAGGTGGTAGTGATGTACCTGGGCGAGGTGGTAGAGCAGGCCGAGGTTGACGCGCTGTTCCATGATCCTCTTCATCCTTATACCCGCGCGCTGCTGCGTTCCATTCCCAGGCTGGGGCTGGGGCGCAAGCAGCAGTTGAATCCCATTGAGGGGACTATTCCCGACCCCTACAATCGCCCGCCCGGCTGTCCTTTTCACGATCGCTGTGACCAGATGATGCCGGGTAAATGTGATGTGATTCATCCTGACCTGATTACGATGCCGGATGGCCGGACAGTACGCTGTTTGCTCTATAAAGGCCAGACTACAGAGGGAGCACCCCAGTGAGCGTGACGATTACGCCTGAACAGCAGGATCAGACCTTGCTGGAAGTCAAGCAGCTAAAAATGTATTTCCCCATCCGCCGCGGGTTGCTCAATCGCATTGTGGGTTATGTCAAGGCAGTGGATGATGTCAGCTTTACCATCCGGCGCGGCGAGACACTGGGGCTGGTGGGGGAAAGCGGTTGTGGCAAGACGACGATTGGCCGCTGTATTGTGCGCGCTTATGACCCCAGCGGCGGCGAACTGCTCTACCGCGATTACAGCGGGCAGAGCGGGAATGGTTATAATTCCGTGGTGGACCTGGCCGGAGTCGATGAAGGTAAACTGAAGCCCTACCGCCGCAAAATCCGTATGATTTTTCAGGATCCATACTCATCGCTCAACCCGCGAATGACTGTCTTTGATGTGATCGCTGACCCGATGCGGGTGCATAACATCGCGCAGGGTAAAGAACTGGAAGACCGCGTGGCAGAACTGCTGCGTAAGGTGGGGCTGCGGGCAGAATTCATGCGACGTTATCCCCATGCGTTTAGCGGCGGTCAGCGCCAGCGGATTGTGATTGCGCGGGCGCTGTGCCTGGAGCCGGAACTGATCGTGGCGGACGAGGCTGTCTCTGCGCTGGATGTGAGTGTGCGGGCGCAAACGCTCAATCTGATGCTGCAACTTCAGCGCGAGTTCCACCTGACCTATCTGTTTGTCTCGCACGATCTGAGTGTGGTGGAGTACCTGGCGGACCGTGTGGCGGTGATGTATGTGGGCAAGCTGGTGGAGACCGCGCCTACAGATGAATTGTACCAGCATCCCAGGCATCCCTATACCGAGGCGCTGCTCTCGGCGATTCCCAAGCCTGACCCCCGCCAGCGCTCCCAGCGTATCATCCTGGAAGGGGACGTGGCCGACCCGGCCAACCCACCTTCCGGTTGTTACTTCCATCCCCGCTGCCGCTATGCGCAGGATCGCTGCCGTAAGGAAGCACCCCCCCTGCGCGAAGTCGCACCGGGACATATGGCGGCCTGCCACTTTGCCGAGGAACTCGACCTGCAAGGTGTGGCGGCCATTAACGATTAACTCAATCTCCTGTGATTTTCGGGCGGGCTGCAAACCCGCCCTTCTTTCCTGACAGCGCACACCTGAACACTAGGAGCCAAATCATGCCTGCCCGCAAAGGCGAAACCTGGAATGAATCGGAGACTTATAAGGATGCGTGGACGCTGCGCCCGGTACGCCGCCTGACGACAATGGGGGCGACCAATCAGACCCCTACCTATCACACCAATATCGGGTTTACGGATGATGGCGAATTTCTGATCTTTGCGACTGAGCGCGAAGGGCTTTCGGCGGTATGCAAGGTGCATTTGCCCACTGGCGACATCACGCAGCTTACCGACGCGCTTGGCGACCGTGACGGGGAAGGGCGGATTGTCGATGGTTCGCGGTTATGCATCGCGCCGCGCAGTCGATGGACGCTGTATGTACACCAGCAGGCTCTGAAGGCCGTGCATCTGGACACCTTCGAGGAGCGGATACTGATCCCTTCACAGGGGCCGGGGATGATGCTGGGTATTCCCAGTGTATCCGGCGATGAATCCCATATCACCGTGCCCTGCTTCACGCAGCACCCGGAGATCGCCGCCGGGAAGCGCCTCACGGGAGACTACATGAAGCATTTCCCTGACGGCAAAGGCGTGAAGCTGCAGCTGCTGGAAGTGCCGCTGACAGGTGGGGATTATCGTGTGGTGTACGAGGAGGATGGGATCCGCTCCGCTCACTGCCCACATTCACCTGTAGACAGCGATCTGCTGCTGATTGACCGCGATTTCCCGCCGCGCTACTGGGCGGGCAGTGATGGCAAGACCAATCGCATCTGGACGCTCCGCCTTTCCACGAAAGAACTGACCGAACTGCCCTGCCAGGACCCGAATTTTTTCCAGGTGCATAGCTGCTGGACCTTTGATGGACAGCATATCCTGTATCACGGGCGCAGTGCGCACGGCGGCTACTTCATCGGTGCGACCGATCCGCAGGGGAACACGGTGCGCGAATATGGGATGCACGGCGCGAATTATTACGGCCATGTCTCGGCAATGGTGGATCGCCCGGCGATCATCCTCGATGGCAATATCAGCAATAACCTGCTGCTGTGGCTGTATTATGATCACGAGATGCCGCGTGTGGAGGTTATCGCCGCGCATAACACGGACTGGGGCCGCCCGCCAGGGCAGTTCTCGCACCCGCACCCGCTGTGCGACCCGACAGGCCGCTATATCACATTTAATGCGGCGGAGAATGGCCGGACGGACATTTTCGCGGTGAAGGTATAATTTTAGTCCCTCGCCCACAAGAGACGAGGGGCTTTTATTTTCAGACGTGATTTTAACAGGCGGATTTATGTCCTATTTTCCTGAGTTTACGCGGGTGGAGGCTGAGGCGCTGTGGGCGCGGCTGGTCGCAGGTTGGGCGCACAGCCTGGATGACAGCGGCGCGCGGACTCTGATGGACGGTGTGCCGAATGCTGCCGATGCCGGGGGTTCATATGAAGGCGTGACGCGCATGTTGTGGGGACTGGGTGGTTGGCTTTCTCAGCCCAATCGTTCCTCCTTAATTCAATGGCGTGGTGAGACCTTCGACCTGGAAGCGCTGGCACGTCGGGCACTGGTCAACGGCTGCGATCCGACTGCGCCCTCATCGTGGCTGCGGCCAAACGGCCAGCCACCGCGCGAGTACGACCAGCGTACTGTCGAAAGCGGGCAGGTGGGCTTCGCGTTGTGGCAGTCGCGCGGGCGCATCTGGAACGGGCTGAGCGAGACAGAGCGCGATCATATTTATGGCTTTCTGGATCGCTTCGGGCGGCGGCCTCGGCTCTGGAGCAATAACTGGGCGCTGTTCTGGGCGCTCAATCATGCCAGCCGTAAGGCGCTGGAACTGCCGTTTGAGCAGAACATCATTGACGACGTGATCGAGAATTATCTGGATGGCGTGTACTGTGGCGATGGCTGGTATGATGACGCGGCGGAACGCGGCGCGAATTACTTTGACGATTACAACACCTGGGTGTTTGCCTCGCATGTGCTGGCCTGGGCGCAGGTGGATGGACATACTGCACCAGATCGTCGTGATGTGCTGCTTGGTCGTGTGCGTGACTGGATGCAGCATTACCCATATTTCTTCGCGGTCAATGGGGCATACCCAGAGTTCGGGCGCAGCCTGGCCTATAAGTTCGCGCGTCTGGGGGCGCCGCTGTGGGCTTATAAGATGGGCGCATGGCCGCACAGCGCGGGGATGCTGCGGCGGCTGGTGGGGCGGCACCTGCGC
>JBGSXK010000095.1:0-4466 GCA_041751455.1 Anaerolineae bacterium | reverse complement strand
ATCGCGCCGCTGGTGCTGGAAGCGGATCGCCTCTACCCCGGCGGCAGGCTCGCTGGCGGCATGCCAGAGATGTTCACGCATCAGGGGCGTGAATGGGCATTCGCGTCCGAGCACGGTGTCCATGCCGTCTGGGGTGGCTATACCAACCAGCGCGCCACGCTGGAACGCTTTACGGAGACACTCCTCATTCCTTCTCCCGGTGAGGAATGGATCAACCGCTGGGGGCGGCAGGTGCGTGTGATTGAGGCTGGCAACGCCGTGCGCTCACGCTGGCTACCTGCGCCCTTTCATTACCTGCAACTGCTGTTTCACCCGCGCATCTGGCAGGCCATCACCCCGCTGGATTTTCTCTCGCTGCCCGGTTTCCTGTTCAGCATCCTGTGGACAGTCGGCCTCGACCCACTCGAAGAGCAGGTCACGCTGGACGGGCTGACGCTGGACGATTACTTCACCCTGTGGACACCCAACCTGCGGGCGACATTTATCGGTCTGGCGAGCAATCTGATGGCCGCGCCCACCGAGACCATCAGTCTGACGGCCTTCATCGCCGCCCTGCGCTTTTATACGGCACTGCGGCGCGATGCCTGGCAGATGCACTACTTCCCCGCTCCACCGCATGACTGCCTGCTCACCCCGTTGATCGAAAAGGCCGAAACCTGCGGCGAAATACGTTATGGCACCACCGCCATCCGCCTGGAACACGCCGGAACAGGCTGGCGTGTGGTGGTCGAAGACTCAGTGCGCGGCCTGCGTTCTCTGCGCACAGAGCATGTGATTCTGGCCGTGCCGCCCAATGCTGCCGAGCGTCTGCTGTGCGCCAGCCCTGATACCGCACCGCAGGCAGAAAAGCTCAGGTTTCCCGGCGCGGTGGGCAACGTCACCCTCCGCCTCTGGTTCGACAGAGAGCCGCGCCCCGGCACCCCCGGCGGCATGTTTACCGGGGATTTCCTGCCAGACAACTTTTTCTGGCTGCACCGCCTTTATGATGATTTCGCAGCATGGCACGTGGCTACGGGCGGCAGTGCGATTGAGGTGCATCTTTACCGCGAAAACGGCGTGATGGATCAGCCCGATAATCTGTTGATGATTCAGACCCTGGATGAGGTACAGCGTGCCTTCCCTGAGCTGCGCGGGCATTATCTGCACAGCAGCATTCGCCGCAACAGCCGTAATCACCCGATTTTTCGTGTGCCCACACAGGACAGCCTATGGCTCGAAACCCCCTGGCAGGGCATCACCGCCTGCGGGGATTGGGTCGGCTGTGCTGCGCCGTCCTTCTGGATGGAACGCGCTGCCGTGACAGGCATCACAGCAGCCAATCGTGTCCTTGCCGATCATGATCTCGCGCCCTACCCGGTTCTCAGTCCACCCCCGCCAGAGGCTTTCGTGCGCGGGTTAAGTGCAGTTGTACGCGGTTTCCGCCGCACTATCGGGCGCGGTATCCTCCGCGCAGCCCGGGCAGCCCGCAGATAAACATCCCGCTGCCCAAAATTCAGGTGGGAACAGCTTCACGCAGGCGCTACAATCGTGTGCATCGCAGCAGGGGGATAGGCATGGCCGAACTTGACTCGGATTTACACTGGCGCGCGCTGGTCGGGCGCTTGATCTTGCTGACCGTAGGCGCGCTCATCGCGGCCATATCGGTCATTATCTTTTATGTCCCTGCCGAGGTTGCCCCCGCGGGCATCTCTGGTATCGCGGTGATTCTCAATGCCTTGCTGGGCACTCCCATCGGCCTGGTGATTCTTCTTGGCAATATTCCCATTCAGCTCCTGGCTTACCGGATGCTCGGCGGCTGGCGTGTCGTCGCGCGCACGGTCTACTTCCTGGCGATCTACTCGCTGGCGATTGACCTGCTCACCCCTTATTTCCCCACCGATGGCGTAACCGGCGACCATCTGCTCAATGCCATATTCGGCGGTATTATCGGCGGCATCGCGGGCGGGCTGATTTACCGCGCCGGGGGTACATTAGGCGGCACATCCACCATCGCACGAATGCTGCAAAACAAACTGGGCACCTCGCTCAATAACACTTATCTCTATACCGATACAGGCGTGGTGCTGCTGGCTGGGCTGGTCTTCGGCTGGGAAGGCGCTTTATATGCTATTGTCGCCATCTTTGCCGACGGCGCGGTGGCCGATTATGTGCTGGAAGGCCCCAGCACCATCCGCACCGCTACCATTATTACGGATAACCCCGCCGAGGTGGCCGAGGCCGTCATCAACCATCTGCGGCGCGGTGTAACGGGGTGGGATGGGCGCGGCATGTATACCGGGCGTGAGCGTACCGTCCTCTTTGTCACCGTCATGCGCCCGGAGGTCAATGAGCTGCGCAGGCTGGTCTTCGCCATTGATCCGAAAGCCTTTATTGTCGTCGGGCAGGGGCACACCGCCTATGGCGAGGGCTTCCGTATGCCCCGGCTCACAAAACCAGAGTAACACGCCAATCTCCCTCTAATCTTCGTAATGTATAGTTTAATTATGATTTCAGCGGTCAGTGACAGCAGTCGATTTGCCTGCTGTGATTTCCTGACGGCTCTTAACAAGGAGGCATAACGGATGCTGAACCTGCAAGACGTAAAGACGCTGCTGCACGAAGAAGAAGATACGCTCTCGCTCTATCTCAACGTCGATAACGCCGTGCCCGAAAATCAGGCCGCCAGCCCTGCCTGGGGCATCGCCCTCAAAAATGCCCTGCGTGACATCGAAGCAGAGCTTGAAGACCACCAGAAAGCAGGCTGGAAAGCTGTTCAGGAGCGTACTGAAGCGTTTTTTCACAGTTATCGGCCCCGCAGCAAGGGGTTGGTCATGTTTGTCACCGCGGAAGATGAGCAGGTCTACGAGCTGCCCATACCCACTGAAAATGAAGCGAAGTTCGGGCGACCACTGGTCGTGCCGCTGGTCTGGAAGCTGGATGAATACGAGCCATATCTGGTAGTGATGACAGACCAAGAGGAAGCCCACTTTTATATCAGCTACCTGGGCGAAACTGAATTTGAAGAAGGCTTGGAGATCGACCTCGAGGAATATGACTTTGGTCAGAAGACCCTCATGCCCGCGACACCGGCTGTGGTAGGCGGCAGGCCGCTGACCCAGGGCAGTCACCGTGATGAATTTGAAGACACGATTGATGAACATCGCACGCGTTTTTACCGGGATGTGGTCGAGGCAACCCGGCGCATGACTGAAGAAACCTCGGCCAAGCGCATTATCCTGGGGGGCAGTGAGCAGTCAGCGCACGCCGTTCATAACCTCATGGATGACAAATTGCAGGCGCAGGTGGTCAGCGTGATGAGTATCCCCATGCGTTATGCGCCGCACGAAATTTTCAGAGATATCGAGCCTGTTGCCCTTAATTACGAACGCGATCAGGAAATGGATCTGATGCAGGAGATCATCGACTTTGCCAAATCCGGCGGACGCGGCGCACTTGGGGCAGAGGCTGTCGAAAAAGCGTTCGAGATGCAGCAGGTGGAGATGCTGGTGCTAAGCTGGCCGCTGGAGGATACGCGCGCGGCCAACCAACTGACACACCAGGCGCTCACGCTCAACAGCAAGATTGAACTGGTACATGGCGCTGCCGCCATAAAGCTGAACGAAGAAGGGCAGGGTATTGCTGCACGGCTCTATTTTGCAGTGTAAGCAGGGTTCAAGCACAGCAGGGCGGCAAAACTCTCCCGCCCTGCTGTACGATTCAATCAGGCAATTGTGACATCTTCACACAGGTAAACATCCTGAATGGCGTTGAGGAGCTGTATACCCTCGGCCAGTGAGCGCTGGAAGGCCTTGCGCCCGCTGATGAGGCCGGTGCCCCCTGCCCGCTTGTTGATGACTGCCGTAGTAACCGCCTCGGCGAAGTCATTAGCCCCGCTTGCGCCCCCGGAGCTGATCAGACCTGCGCGCCCCATATAGCAGTTGGCGATCTGATAACGGGTGAGGTCAATCGGGTGGTCGCTGCTCAGTTGGTTGTAAATGCGCTCATCCAGTTTGCCATACGACGAACTGCCTGTGTTCAGCGCCTTATATCCACCATTACTTTCGGGCAGTTTTTGCTTGATAATATCGGCCTGGATAGTCACGCCCAGGTGATTGGCCTGGCCGCTCAGGTCAGCAGATGTTTCGTGATTCACACCGTTGACCTTGAAATCCGGGTTACGCATGTAGCACCACAGCACAGTCGCCATCCCCAGTTCATGCGCATGAGCAAAAGCCTGTGCCACTTCCATCAACTGGCGTGTGCTTTCCGGTGAGCCAAAGTAGACCGTCGCCCCCACCGCTACTGCACCCATATTCCAGGCTTCCTTGATCGTGCCGAACATGATCTGATCGTACTTATTGGGATACGTCAGCAGTTCGTTATGGTTGATTTTCACCAGAAAAGGGATTTTATGGGCGTACTTGCGTGCTACCGCGCCCAGCACCCCAAAAGTCGAAGCGACAGCATTGCAGCCGCCCTCTATCGCC
>JBGSXK010000094.1:0-2986 GCA_041751455.1 Anaerolineae bacterium | reverse complement strand
TCGAAGAAATCCAGAATCTTTTCACGCTCGCTGTTCGCATAGAGCATAGGTGTGAAAAATGCGCCCAGGTCATTGAGTAAAAAGCCCAAAGCCCACAGGTGATTCACAATCCGTATCAGCTCAACCATCAGCACACGAATGCACTCCGCACGATAACTCGGCGGTTGGTAACGAGCACCCAGACTCAACAGCTTTTCAACTGCCAGCGCATAGCCGAGGTTATTACTTACGCCACTGATGTAATCCAGGCGGTCGGTAAAAGGCATATTGTGCAGGAAGGCATTACGTTCACCGATTTGCTCATGATTGCGATGAAGATAGCCCATCACCGGTTCAAGCGTTTCCACAGTCTCGCCATCCAGCGTGACCACCATACGGAACACACCGTGTGTACTGGGATGCTGCGGCCCCAGGTTGACCACCAGACGGTCAGTGCGAATACCGTCCCCCTCAAATTCCTGAATATCGACCCCTAACCCTATACTGTTATAGAGTGCTTCTTCTGAGAAGTCGGTCAGCCGTGAGAGGTCGAAATCCGCCGGGTACTTGACATTTTTGCCGTAGATATTCAGCTCTTCAGCACGGTACACCTGTCCACCCGGCCAACGGCTGTCAAACGGCTTATGCTCCTGTTCGTAATACGGTTCTTTCCAATCCTTGCGCATAGGATGGCCCTCAAAGCCTTCCCACATCAGGATGCGCTTGAGATTCGGGTGACCGGGGAAGCGGATGCCATACAAATCCCAAGCCTCGCGCTCCTGGAAATCGACACCCGGCCACACATCAATCAGCGAGGGAATAACCGCGTTGTTGCGATCTGTCTGCGCTTTAAAGACCAGCGCCGGTCCGCCACTGGTACGATAGGCATGATAGACCATCTCCATCGAATCTTCGATGCCATAATAGTCTACCGGGGTTGCGCTGCTCAGGTAATCAAATCCCATCTCATCACGCAGAGCAGTCGCCACTTCCACAAGACGGTTTTTGTCTACGATAATCCCCTCATAGCCTTTGCGGGTATCATCCTGGACAGCCTCAGGGAATTTTTCCTTCAGGTGGTCTGCCACCATATTCATATCCGGTTTGGTGCTCTCAGGTACAGCGATTGCCATAATTTAATTACCCCTGTGCCGCTTCTTTTGCACGTTTACGCGCCAGTGCTTCCTCGCGCTTACGCAGACGTTCTGCCTTCGCCGGGTCCACCTCAGCATCGACAGCCGGCGCAGCATCCGCCGCCGGGGCTTTGGCTGCAACCTTCTTTGGCTCTGCCTTTGGCAGGGCGGGCAGCTCACGAATACCGATTGGCTTGCCCGCAGCAGCCAGTTCCGCCTGGCGGCGAATAATATCCATCTGGCGCGGATCAATAATGTCCGGCCCCAGAATGGGGATAGGAGTTGGCTCGGACGGCCCGACACCATACCAGGGGACATCGTCAAAGTTCGCCAATGACTGCCCGTCAATCTTCTTTTGCAATGCGATCATGCCATAGAGCAGCGACTGCGGTGTGGGCGGGCAACCGGGAACATATACGTCAACCGGCAGGTACTTATCAATACCTGAAACCACGTTGTAGCCCTCTTTAAAGGGGCCGCCCCCGCTGGCACAAGCCCCCATCGCCAGGACATATTTTGGCTCTGGCATCTGGTTATACAAGCGCACAATCGGCACTACCATCTTCTTTGTGACAGTGCCAGACACAATCATCAGGTCAGATTGGCGCGGGCTGGCGCGCATGACCTCAAACCCAAAACGTGAAAAGTCGAAACGTGACGCTGCCGTGCCGATCATCTCAATCGCGCAGCAGGCCAGGCCAAAAAGCAGCGGCCACATGGACGAGCGGCGACTCCAGTTATAGAGCTTGCTCAGGCTGGTAATTGCCAGATTGCTCTGAAGTTCGTCTGGAACCGGAAACTCGGTATCATGTAACTCATGCAGGTTCAGTTCACTCATTAACCACTGACCTCCTCGTACCACTCCCGCAAAATAGCATTCAGCAAACCCTCATTCGCTAATTCAGGGTCATCTGCAAAACCGGGGAGTGTAATAACCCATTGTTTTAACTGGTCAAGTCCCACAGTTTCTACATCCACATAGGGATAACATTCACACAGACTGAGGACAATCATGTACGGTGCATCCCAATAAAGCTTATCTGCTGTAGAGTCATCACTCATACATTACCGCACTTTATCCAAAATTTCGAGAAATTTCTCACAGGGATCAACTTTATTCATCCGCCCCTCACAGATCATTCACCGAGAATCGCGTCCGTGTCGATCTGCGCCCGCTGCAAGCGTCCACTGTAATCCACATAGACCGATTTCCATTCGGTAAAGCTATCGAGCGCGGCCTGTCCTGCCTCGCGCATCCCATTGCCCGTGCCACGTGTGCCACCGAAAGGGAACTGAATCTCTGCACCGGTGGTGCCATGATTAATATACACAATGCCTGTGGTCAGATCACGGATCGCACGGAAGGCAGCATTGACATTCTCAGTAAAAATACTGCTGGAAAGGCCATACTTCACGCCATTATTGACCTCGACAGCTTCGTCAAGGTCGCGGGCCTCAATAATCGAGAGCACCGGGCCAAAGATTTCTTCCTGGGCCACCCGCATATCGGGCTTTACACCATCCAGCAGGGTGGGCTGGAAGAAGTAACCTTTGTCCATATCTGCACGGCCTCCGCCAACCAGCACTCGTGCGCCGTCCTGCTGTGCAACCTGCATATAGCTACTGACCTTATCCATTGCCTTCTGGTTGACCAGTGGCCCTACATCAGTGGATTCATCCAGGCCGTTACCAAGCTTCAGCTTTTTTGCCTTCTCCACCAGCGCTTCCACCAGCTTCGACTTAATACCACTCTGGACAATCAGGCGACTGGTGGCTGTGCAGCGCTGGCCGGTAGTGCCAAAAGCGCTCCAGTTAATGGCATCGACGGCGAGATCAAGATTCGCGTCATCCAGCACGATAATGGCGTTCTTGCC
>JBGSXK010000093.1:0-6426 GCA_041751455.1 Anaerolineae bacterium | reverse complement strand
CGTGGAGCAGATTTATGTGGTCTCGCGGCAGGGGGGCACTCCGGTACAGATTACCGCCCACACAGAAGGTACGATCACTGATCTGGTCTGGGCCGCGGGTTAAGACTTGCGCTGCCCATTTTTAAAGACCTTCTGGAGTGTTTGTCTTACGTCCTTCTCGACAAACGGCTTGGGAATCCTGCCTGCGAAATCACGCGTGGCGATCTCCGTCATGACTTCTTGCGGCAGGCTGTTTTCTGCCAGCGCGATCACCGGGATGTCCTGTAAATCCTGCGCGTGCTTGAGTGCATCATAAATGGCGAGTGAATTACCATAGGGTAAATCCATGTCCAGCAGAATGACATCCGGGAGCATTTTTTGCGCCTGTTCGACGACCTGTGCGCCAGAAGTATTGCGCTTGAAGCGCATATCCAGCTTGTCCAGAATACCCTTAATGGCGATCAGATTAATCGCGTTATCCTCAACAATCAGAGCTACTTTATTCTTTAACATGATGTGTTTTCCCCGACACTCACAGCTTTATATTATCCATTGTGGGGTGGCAGAGCAGATTTGTCTATGGGTTCCGGGGGTTTTTCAAGAAAATTTCAGCTTACATTCAGAGCTTATTCACAAGGTCATCCCAAACACAGCATTATGAACTGCATTGAGCGCGGGGCGCAGCATTTCGCTGTCGACCACGGCTGAAAGTCCGGCATGTTCTGCACTGCTGTTCATCGTTTGTACGATCTGGCGCAGGGGGATATCGCTGGCCCTTAAGGCGGTCTCCACCTGTTCGTGCAGGTGAGGGTTGGCCTGTGTCCCGCCGATAACCGTCACGAGGCCGAGCTGCCCCTCGGCCACACTGCATGTCGCCTGCTGTGCGCGAAAGGTGTCTTCCAGTGTCAGCCGGGCAGAGTTGACTTCGGCAGCATTCACGAAATACAGCAGAGTGTCCGGTGGCTCAGCGGCCATGATCGGTTGGGTGTTTTGCCGTGCCAGCGCCGCTGCGCCGCGCTGCGCGTTCAGGTGGTCGCCGCCGACGCGAATCAGGCGCAGACGGTCTTTCGCCACCAGGATACGTACATCCTGGGCACGGCTGTCGGGCTGAATATAAGTGCCGGGCTGGGCAGGGTTATAGATATTGCTCATAAACACGGGAATTTGTGCAGCCAGCACCGGGGCCAGCGCGGCCGCCGAGGGCACATTCATGCCATAACGCGCCAGCTCGTCCAGGTCGGCAGCGGAAAGCGCGTTCAGGGTGCGTGCGTTGGCCACCAGCACCGGGTCAGCGGTCATAATGCCGTCCCGGTCTGACCACAACCATAACCCGCTCGATGGAATGGCCGCCGCCAGCAGTGCGCCGCTCTGGTGCACACCCGCAGGGAGGCGGGTGTGCCTGCCGTCCAGCGTACCGCCGCTGTTGCCACCCACCAGCACCAGCTTGCCTTCTTCCAGGTGCGGCAGCAGGCGGGGTTGCAGCCGCGCGCGGGTGGCTTCTATGTCGGGCATGGCAGCGGGAAAGAGTTCATCGGTGATGATGATCTCGCTGGCATTCACTACTGTGGCCTGCTGACGGTGGCTCTGCAGATAACTCGCCAGCAGGCGCGCAGTCAGCCGTTCTCCGATGGCCAGCATGGTCGCGCTTTCGGCGGGGGTCGGCCCCCGGTTGACCATCGAGCGTCCCAGCCAGTGATACGAACCCAGAATATCGCTTAAATCCTGAAGCAGCAGCGTACGGTCACGTTCATCACGCACCAGTTTGCGGGCGGTGCTCTGGTGGCTGGAAAGCAGTTTGTTATGGACGCGCGTATAATTGCCGAGCTGAAGGCTTTCGGTCAGCATCTCGTTCACACCTGCCAGCGCGGCCACCACCGCGACAATGCGCTGGCCATTCTGCTGGTACTGGTGCAGCACCTCTGCCGCCTGAAGCAGGCTGTCTCCATCACGCAGTGCTGCCGGGCCAAAGGACATCACAATAGGGTTCATCGACGCACTTTTTCCTTGTGCATACGGGCCGGAAAACGTTAACATAGGGTTTATAGGGAGTCAATGTAGACTTATTCACCCCTGTAGGGGAGTGCTGCACCGCTTACAAGACAGGAAAGGACATCCCCATGCGTAAAATCATCATTGCACCCGGCGCGTTTAAAAACAGCCTCAGTGCCGGGGAAGCTGCTCGTGCCATTGAAGCTGGTTTGCGTCGTGCCGGGCTTCAGGCCGAGCTGCGTCTCATCCCGATTGCCGATGGAGGCAACGGGACACTGGATGCTTTCCTGGCCGGGGGTGGGAAACGTATCACGGTGACAGTGGAAGGCCCTTTGGGCAATCCTGTCGAGGCGTCCTATGGCCTGCTGGACGATGACAAAACCGCTGTCATCGAGATGGCGCAGGCTTCCGGGCTGGAGCTGTTGAGCCACTGGCAGTTGAACCCGTTGGTCGCCAGCACCTATGGCACAGGCCAGTTGATGAAGGCCGCACTGGAGGCCGGCGCGCAGAGGATGATTGTGGGTCTGGGCGGCAGCGCGACTGTGGATGGCGGGGCGGGCTGTTTGCAGGCCCTGGGCGTGGGCTTATACGATGCCTACGGCCAGCCGATCCCACGCGGCGGCGGCGGGCTGGATCAGCTTTTCATCATTGATACACAGGCACTTGACCCGCGCTGGCAGCAGGTCGAATTGCTGATCGCCTCTGATGTGGACAATCCGGCACTGGGGCCGCAGGGCGCGGCGGCAGTCTTTGGCCCACAGAAGGGCGCTTCGCCAGAGCAGGTCAGCCAGCTTGAGGATAATTTGCGCCATTTTTTCACGCACATCTATAACCAGCTTGGGATCGATGTGCGCGCGACCCCTGGCGGCGGCGCGGCGGGGGCATTCAGTGCCGGGCTGCTGGCTTTTCTCAATGCGCGCCCAGAACCGGGTATTGATCTGGTGCTGCGTCACAGCGGCTTTACCCGTCATCTGATTGGGACAGACCTTGTGATTACAGGCGAGGGAAAGCTTGACACGCAAACGCTGCATGGCAAGGGGCCGCTGGGCGTCGCGCAGTTGGCGCGTAAGTCGGGTGTCCCCACTGTTGCGCTGGTGGGTGGTTTATCCATGGATGACGCGCTGCTGCATGAGGTTGGGCTTCAGGCCGTGCTGCCCATCGTGACCGAGCCGATGCCATTGGAGGAAGCGCTGAACAATGCAGCGACTCTGCTGGAACGGGCAGCGCTGCGTCTGGGTTATCTGCTGCAACTGCATACCCCTCCTGCCGCCAATCGCCCCTACCTGGCAGAGTAACAGGATGTAGGCAATGTATTCTTCGTATAATCCGACCCTATACCCTCTGTTTTGCAAAATCATCCCTGTGTTATAACTTTAGTTGAATGACTCCATCCAGGGATTATCGCTAAGGTGTAATGGTCTGTCGGAACACAGACGTAATCACTGGCAAATATCCAACACGAAGGAGTCAACATCATGTTTAAAGCATTCCGATCACGGTTTGCACTGCCACTGCTGCTCGCCAGCCTGTTGCTGGTCAGCCTTGCACCTGCCACCGCCCATTATGGCGAGGGGATCGTCGACAGCGGTCTGTTTTTCGTGGACTATCGCAACCTGGAGGGCGGGGCAGACGGTGTACTGCTGATGGATCTCGATCCTGAATCGGCCAGCTTCGGCCAGATCATCCAGAACTTTGAGATGGGCGAGGGGGTAACGCCGCACCATCTCTACTACAACCACGACGAGTCGCGCCTGTACAACACCTCCCTGGGCGGCGCGTTCCTCTACGAGCTGCTGCTGGAACGTGACTCGTATGGTATTCCTACCATTCTCGAAGCTGTCCCGGTGGATGTCGGCGGTAACATTGTTGGTGAAGATATCTACTTCTCCGAAGATGGTACACGCTTCTGGATGACCTTTATGGGCGGCACTGGTGGATCGCTGGACGGCACCCTGGGTGTGTTCGACGCGCAAACCAACGAACTGCTGCAAGTCATCGCCGCGCCTATACCCGAAGACCCATCCAGCGGCCAGCCCTTCATCCTGCACCCGCACGGTATCTCGGCCAACGAAGCGCTCGGCCACCTGATGGTCACGAGTACCATCAGCCCTGACTTCAGCGTAGAGGGCAATACCGTCACAGTGATCGACATGGAGACTAACGAGCCGATCCAGACTCTCCTGGCCGCCGAATCCTGGGATGACCTGTCCCAGCCTGTGGAAGTGCTGCTGCTGCGCGGTGAATTCCCGGCCTATGCGCTGGTCACCACGATTAACGGCGGTGACATCTGGATCGCGCCCTATGACGAGGAAACCGGCCTGTATGGCGAGTTCACCGAGGTGGTGGATGGCGCTGCCGAAGGACTGGGCGTGGCGCTGGAGTTTTATGTTGGGCCGGGTGGTAACCCTGACAGCGATGACGACAAATGGCTTTATGTCAGCTTCGCAGTGCCGGGCCTAGTGAACGTCTACAGCCTGAACAACCTGCCCTCGCTTGACCTGGTGAAAACCCTCCCGGCAGAGGCAGGCGCACATCACATGGGCTTCTTCAAAACTGCTTCTGGCCGCGAAGTCCTGGTTTCGCAGAACAACCTGCTGAATATCCCTGGTCTGAATGCTGGTACACTGACCATTACGGATATTCACAGTGACGAAGTTCTGGCGACGATCAACCTGCCGGAAACACACGGGCTAATGCCGGAATCACTGGAATCCGCGATGGGTAACGGGCACTTCCTGCATCACTAAACTGCAATCTCACCTTGTCGGGTGTGCAAAAGAGGCGCGGCGTTTGCTGCGCCTCTTTGCGTTGGGTGCAGCGTGACACGCCCTTGACTCCCATCCATCAGGCCTTATAATGTCCACTGACAAAAGAAGCGACTTTGCCGCAGACAGCAGGAGCCAACTGGCTTAATATCCTGCCGAGGTAAGGGAACAACGCCCACTTATGGATGAAAATGACATAAACGGCGGCCCTTATAGCATGTGCGGGCCGCTTTTTTATTCCCTGAACCGGGTACGTACCGGTGTTGGGGTCAAAAATCCTTACGGAAAGGAGGAATGACAGTTGGCAATTACCAGAGCACGTAAAGAAGAACTTGTTTCCATCTATAGTGATGTCCTTCAGCACACCAGCGGCTTCGTGATTACGGAGTATCGCGGGCTGTCGGTGGCAAAAGTGAATGATCTGCGCTCCCGGCTGCGCGAGGTCGATGGTGCGTATCTTGTAACCAAGAATACGTTGTTCAGCATCGCGCTCAAGAACAACGACTGGCCTGTGCCAGAAGAAATGCTGCTTGGCCCGGTGGCGACCGCCTTTGCGGACGGCAACCTGACCGGTTTGATTAAATCGGTGCTGGGCTTCGAGAAGGACAACCCGGACATTTTCGTGGTCAAGGGCGGCGTGATGGGCGGGAACGTCCTCACACCGAAGGAATTACAGAGACTCTCCGAACTGCCGTCGCTGGACGAGCTGCGCGCGCAGCTTGCCGGGCTTATCGTCCAACCCGCGACCGGTCTGGTCAGTGTACTCAATGCGGCCACGGCCAGCGTGGTCAATGTGCTGGAAGCCTATGTGTATGAAAACAGCACAGACGACAGCGAGGCCGCTTAACGCGGCTGGTTTTAACTGCGGGTTAATCACCCGAACAAATTTTGTAAGCGAACACACGATAAGTGAAAAAGGATACAATCAATCATGGCTGATCTGAATCAAATCGTCGAAGACCTGAGCGCGCTGACCATCCTGGAAGCCGCCGAACTGAAGACCCTGCTGGAAGAGAAGTGGGGCGTGACCGCTGCTTCTGCTGCCCCGATGATGATGGGCGCGATGCCGATGGCTGCCGCGGCTGCTCCGGCCGAAGCTGTTGAGGAGCAGACCGAGTTCAACGTCATTCTGGCCGATGCTGGCCCCAAGAAGATCAATGTCATCAAGGCTGTGCGTACCGTCACCGACCTGGGTCTGAAGGAAGCCAAAGACCTGGTGGAGAGCGCGCCGGCCACCGTGCTGGAAGGCGTGAGCAAGGACGCGGCTAACGACGCGAAGACCAAGCTGGAAGCCGAAGGCGCGAAGGTCGAAGTTAAGTAATTCGCCCCGTGCGAAATTTCAAAGCAGCCTCCGGGCTGCTTTTTGATTCCGGTTTTTGGTTTACAATAAGGTAAGACTTGTGTGGGGCGTGGTTTCAATCCCTGCACTGCATCATTGTTTATGACGAGGCTGGTAACAAGCTGTGAAATATATTTATCTGCTGTTTTTTGTGCTTTTAACTGCCTTCCCCGCCGCCGCGCAGCAGGATCAGCCCGGCGCGGAAGTGCTGAGTTATGATTCTGTCGTGACAGAGAGCATCACTGCTGACTCGATCTTCGACTGGTGGCTGATTGATGCGCTGGAAGGTGAGGTTATGGTGGTGGATATGCGTGGCGAAAATGGCCTCGCGCCGCTCATCGGCCTGCTTGATCC
>JBGSXK010000092.1:0-3942 GCA_041751455.1 Anaerolineae bacterium | reverse complement strand
GAATGTGTGGCACTCTACAATCGCACCCGATCACGCGCTGAGGCGTTGGCGCAGCAATTTGGCATTCCCACGGTATATGACGATGCCGAAGCCCTCTTGCAACATGAATCGCTGGACTTCATCGACATCTGCACCAGTGTCGAAACCCATGCGGCTTTCACACAGATGGCGGCAGAACGGGGCCTGGCGGTCGTCTGCCAGAAGCCGATGGCGACTACCCTGGAAGAGGCCAGGGGCATGGTGGCGACCTGTCACCATGCCGGGGTTGATCTGCTCATCAACGAAAACTTTCGCTGGCAGTACCCCATTCGCCAGCTCAGGCGGCTTCTGGATGAAGGTCGCATCGGCCAGCCTTTCCGGGCCCGTATCCACTTTTGCAGCAGTTTCCCGGTTTTCGACAATCAGCCTTTTCTCAAAGACCTGGAACAGTTCATGCTGACGGATGTCGGAAGCCACATTCTCGATGTAGCGCGTTTTCTTTTTGGCGACGCGCGCACGTTATACGCCACCACCCGGCGCGTGCATCCCGACATCAAAGGTGAGGATGTCGCTACAGTGATGTTGACGATGGGCGAACAGGCCATGACGGTGATCTGCGAAATGAGCTATGCCAGTCGCACAGAAATTGAGCGCTTCCCCGAAACATATGTTTATATCGAGGGGAATCGTGGTTTTCTCGAATTAGGCCCCGATTTTGTGATTCGCGAAACCACCGACGCTGGAACACACATCCAGCGTTATCGACCACCGCATTATCCATGGGCCGATCCCGCTTATGATGTCGTGCATTCGAGCATCGTTCCCTGTCAGGCCAATATAGCCCGGCACCTGCGCGGCGAGGCACAGGCCGAAACCACGGGTAACGATAATCTCAAAACTGTGCGTCTGGTCTTTGGCGCATATCAATCTGCCGAAACGGGTGATGTAATCCAACTGAGTTGATCCTTGTTCAGATGATCGAGCGCTGACATTTATTGACTGACACGATAAGAATCAAAAGCTGCCCTACAGAAAGGCAACCGCAACATGACACAATCCGTTCCTCAATGGGGGCGTTTTGAGCAGAAGTTTACCAGCAGCAAAACATACGCTAACCCGCTTCAGGATATCCGGTTTCAGGTTCAGTTCACTTCACCCTCCGGCACCAGGCACGAGATGGAGGGCTTCTGGGATGGTGCTCAGGTCTGGCAGGTGCGCTTTGCGCCGGCTGAAGCTGGCGCATGGACATACATCACCATCTGCTCTGATACAAATGACACGGGGCTTCATCAACAAAACGGTGACTTTCAGTGCGACCCGCCCCCCGAAGCAGGCACAGTTTTTCAGCGGCATGGCCCCATCACACTTTCCGAGAACCGCCATTATCTGGCTCACGCCGATGGCACACCATTTTTCTGGCTTGGGGATACGGCATGGAATGGCCCGCTGTGGTCTACTGACGATGAATGGGAGCACTATCTGGCCGAGCGTGTACGCCAGAAGTTTACCGTTGTACAGTGGATCGCTACCCAATGGCTGGCCGCGCCCCAGGGGGACATTCATCACCAGCGGGCATACACTGGGGATGAGCGTATCGAAATAAACCCGGTGTTTTTCCAGCGGCTGGATGAAAAACTTCAGCGGCTCAACGATTGTGGACTGCTGGCTGTACCTGTCCTGCTGTGGACAGCAGGTTGGTCGGCCAACCCACTTGTTGAACCCAGCCCAGGCCTGGTGCTGCCCGAAGATCAGGCCATTCTGCTCGCCCGTTACATGGTAGCGCGATGGGGTGCACACGCTGTGGTATGGATTCTGCCGGGCGATGGCGACTATCATATGGAAAAGGCTGACCGCTGGAAGCGCATCGGGCGGGCCGTTTTCGGTGGACGCGCTCATGCACCCGTGTCACTGCATCCACGTGGTACCCAATGGCACATGGACGAATTCCAGCACGAAGACTGGATAGATATCATCGGTTATCAGAGTGGTCATGGTGATGGCACGGACGCATTCCGGTGGTTAGTCGATGGCCCACCTGCTCACGATTGGCCTAAAACTCCACATCGGCCTTTCATCAACCTTGAGCCGCCCTATGAGGATATTATGTCTTATGGCACGCGCCAGCGTTTTTCGGAGTATGCAATCAGGCGCGCGCTGTACTGGAGTCTGCTGGTTGCGCCAACAGCAGGAGTCACTTATGGCGGGCATGGGGTGTGGGGATGGAACAATGGGGAAGAATTTCCTATCGCACATGAGATTTTTGGGCTGCCTCGGCACTGGCGCGAGGCCCTCGTCATGCCTGTTGCCGAGCAGGTGCAGCATATCTTCAGGCTGTTCGCTGTAACTGCCTGGTGGCGTTTATTTCCTGCACCTGATTTGCTCAATTTCCAACCAGGTAAACATAACCCGGAACAGTTCATCACTGCCGCTCGCACCGACGATGGCAGTCTGGCTTTAATCTACATTCCGACTGCGACGACAGTCTACCTGAATACCCTTAGCCTGCAACCTGATCTCCCCGTCACATGGTTTCATCCACGTACTGGTCAGTCGATTGCCCAGACATCTGCCATCAAACGCAGCGGGCAGCTTAAGGTCGATACCCCTGATAGGTCTGACTGGGTTCTGATCTTTGGCACAATTTCAGGAATAACCTCGGCCTGAAGCTGAACTTCATGCGGCACAGGGTGAGAAGTGGCTGCTGCTTCTTTGGCAAGCCCTTCTCATCAGTAGCTGTCCAACACTTACAGATTACAGACTATCTGATATTTAAATGGGCATGATCCCTCCGTCACCCAGCAGTGGATCCATAGAAACATAGCACAACTGGGTTCAACAGAGCTATGATTATCTACTCTGTTTTCATCTGACGATCAGGGGGAATTTATGTCAATTCAGCAATCGATCTGCTGGTGGTGCTTTGCTGATAAAGGAGTTGAACCTGTCGAGCTGATTCGTGCGGCTGCCGAAATCGGTTATGCAGGGATAGAGCTGGTGGGGCAGGAGCATTGGCCGCTGATTAAAGAGCATGGCCTTGCCATTGCTTCGATGGGCGGGCATGGCTCGATTCAGGATGGGCTGAATAGACGCGGCGCGCGTGAGCGCATTAAGGATGAAATCGAAGCCAATCTTGAACTGGCCGTCAAATGGGGCATCCCTAACCTGATCTGCTTCAGTGGCAGTCGTGCTGGGCTGGATGACCAGGTAGGCGCGGAGATTACCGCCGAAAACCTGCGCCAACTCGCGCCACTGGCTGAAAGCGCCGGAGTCACACTGGCGCTGGAACTGCTCAACAGCAAAGTCGATCACCCCGACTACCAGTGCGATCTGACGACCTGGGGCGTAAAAGTGATAGAGATGGTTGGCTCTCCGCATGTAAAGCTGCTCTATGACATCTACCACATGCAAATTATGGAAGGCGACCTCATTCGTACAATTCAGCAGCATCACAAGCACTTTTCACATTACCACACGGCAGGTAATCCCGGACGGCATGATCTGGACGACACGCAGGAGATTTATTATCCGCCCATCGTAAGCGCGATTCTGAAAACTGGTTATACTGGCTTCCTGGGACAGGAATTCACTCCAAAGGGCGAGCCAGTTGCCGCGATGAAAGCGGCTTATGATCTGTGTAATGTTTCGGCGTAGCCTCACCTTAATCATTGCATTAAAGCACGCTGTGCAGAAGCAAAACCATCTCTAAAACAGGTTGCCTCGTGCGCTGTCCATAAGTTATACTGAGCAGGAATACTTGTTCACGACTTCACAATTCGAGAACACTCATAGAGAGGCAATCTTCACCATGATGCGTAACACGCTGATACTGGCGATGGCGGTGCTGCTGACTGCCTGTGGTACGGCGGCAACCCCTGAATGGGCTGCTGAAGTCCAGGGCACACAGGTGGCGCTGGCGGAAACCAGAGCTTATGAAACCTCAATCGCACCTACCCCAACTCCCAC
>JBGSXK010000091.1:0-2608 GCA_041751455.1 Anaerolineae bacterium | reverse complement strand
TGGCATTTCGACATACAGCGAACGCATGGCATCGAACATCTTCGTATAGGTGGCCGGGTTGCTGCGCGGTGTACGCCCGATGGGACTCTGGTCGATGTTGATGATCTTATCCACCGCTTCGATGCCCTGGATGGTGTCGTGGTCGCCGGGGCGTTCCTTACTGCCGTTGATGACCTGTGCCAGCCGACGGTAGAGGATATCAACCATGAGGCTGCTCTTGCCGCTGCCGCTGACCCCAGTAATGCACACCAATTCGCCAAGCGGAATCTCCACATCGACATTCTTGAGATTGTTCTCACGCGCGCCGCGCACGATGATTGACTGGCCGTTACCGGGGCGGCGCTGCTCTGGCACGTCAATGCTAAGCCTGCCGGAAAGGTAGGCTCCGGTGAGACTGTCCTCCACCTGCATCACTTCTTCGGGAGTACCCTCGGCGATGATATAGCCGCCATGTTCGCCCGCACCGGGGCCGAGGTCGATCAGCCAGTCGGCCTCACGCATGGTTTCCTCGTCATGCTCCACCACCAGGAGGGTATTGCCCAGGTCGCGCATTCCCATCAGCGTTTGAATCAGGCGGGCGTTGTCGCGCTGGTGGAGGCCAATAGAAGGCTCGTCGAGCACATAGAGGACACCTGTCAGGCGGCTGCCGATCTGAGTCGCCAGCCGGATGCGCTGGGCCTCGCCACCGCTGAGTGACCCGGCGAAGCGCGCCAAAGTGAGGTAGTCCAGCCCGACATCATTGAGGAAGCCAACACGCGCCTCGATCTCTTTAAGAATCTGGTAGGCAATCTCCTGGTCGCGCTCACTGAGTAGTGCCGTTTCACCATTGAGGCCGCGCAAGGCATAGACCCAGCGCAGCAGGTCCTTGACGGGTAAGGCGGTCACTGTATTGACGGCTTTGTCCGCGACCGTGACCGCCAGCGCCTCCGGGCGCAGACGGTTGCCCTGGCAACTCTGGCAGGGCACCTTAGCCATGTATTCTTCAATCTTCTCACGGATATAATCCGAATTTGTCTCCTGGTAGCGGCGGCTGAGGTTATTGATCAGCCCTTCGTAGCTGGTGGTATAGCTGCGGCTGCTGCCCTGGCTGTTGGTATAGCGCACCTCGATCTTACGTCCCTGTGTGCCGTAGAGGATGATATTACGGTGTTCGTCCGTAAGCTGATTCCAGGGGGTATCGACTGAGAAGTGATAGGTGCGCGCCAGAGATTGCAGCATCCCCCATGTCCAGCCCTGCTGATCTTCCACGTTGAAGCCATTGGCATCAATCGCGCCATCGGCAATACTCAAGTCGGGATTGGGGATGAGCAAGGCAGGGTCAATCTCCAGACGGAAACCGAGGCCCTGACAGTCCGGGCAAGCGCCCTTGGGCGTATTGAAGCTGAACAGGCGCGGTTCGAGTTCGGGGAGGCTGCCGTGCCCGTTGACGCAGGCGAGATGCTCGCTAAACAGCACGTCCTGCGGCTGGTCGCTGTGGGTCACGTCATTGATAATCACCAGACCGTCGCCCAATTCGAGGGCGGTCTCTATCGAGTCGGTCAGGCGGGTCTCTGCGCTGCGAGCTTCTTCTGAGGTCGGGTCATCATAGCGGCGCATGACCAGACGGTCTACCACGACTTCGACATTATGGATTTTATAACGGTCCAGAGTAATGTCTTCTTCAACATCGCGCAGTTCACCATTGACGCGCACACGCTGGAAGCCAGCCTTGCGAACTTCCTCAAAGACTTTTTCATGCAGCCCTTTTTTATTCTGCACCACAGGCGCGAGTATCTGGATACGGGCATTCTCTGGGAAAGCCAGCACCGCATCCACGATCTGCTGGGCGCTCTGCGCCACGACTTCCTCGCCGCACACGGGGCAGTGCGGGATGCCGATACGGGCATAGAGCAGACGCAGGTAATCATAGATTTCCGTCACTGTGCCTACGGTGGAGCGTGGATTCTGGCTCACGCCCTTCTGGTCAATGGAGACTGCGGGACTTAAGCCTTCGATCTGATCGACATCGGGCTTTTCCATCTGGCCGAGAAACTGACGGGCATAGGCACTGAGGCTCTCGACATAGCGCCGCTGGCCTTCCGCAAAAATGGTATCGAACGCCAGCGAGGACTTGCCCGATCCAGACAGCCCGGTGATGACGACCAACTTATTACGCGGAATTTCGACATCGATGTTCTTGAGGTTGTGCTCACGTGCGCCACGAACAACGATTTTGTCCTGTGTCATCTTATGCACCTGTGGAGTAGCTATCGCGGGATGTACAAGTGTTCTATTATAGCATCGTAGAATATTCGTGCAACTGTGCAATTCTACCAAAGCTGCATAAACATTGTCTTGTGCTGAGATTAAAATTTTATGGGAGGCGGTTGGCTCTCTTCAGTGCGGTAGGCCATCTCAATCACACTGCCGGGGCTGAACTGGCTCACCAACTGGCGCAGGCTGTTTGGGCGGTCTTCGCCGCCTTCGTCGGTCAGCAGAAGCTGCTCGCAGTAGGCGGCAATATCCTGCACAATGCGCTCATAACGATAGTAGGCCAGCGCGGCAGGGTCAATCTGTACCGAACCATAGCCGCTGTAAAACAGGCGCTCTTCTTCCTCTGGCGGGCGCT
>JBGSXK010000090.1:0-3435 GCA_041751455.1 Anaerolineae bacterium | reverse complement strand
GCAACAGCCACCGGTGCAGAGCGCCCCGGCACAGCCATGCAGCGGCCAGTGGTTCTTCGCACAGCCCCGCCCGGAGACCTGCCCCAGCGGCGGCTCCTCCACCAGCCGCGCCGCGCTGGAGCAGTTTCAGCAAGGATATATGATCTGGATTGGTGAGCAGGACGCGATTTACGTCATCTACGACAGCGAAACTCAACCACGCTGGGAGGTCTTTAATGACACCTTCGAGGATGGTATGCTAGAGTACGACTCGAACTGGGGCGAAGGCCCGCCCTATACCTACCAGCCCAAGCGCGGCTTTGGCAAGCTGTGGCGCGATAACCCACAGGTGCGCCAGCGCATCGGTTGGTCAGTGCGTGAATGGTCAGAGCCTTATACTGCTCAGGTGCAGATGGGTACCGATGGCTCAGTCTTCATTCAGGAATCACGTGGTGGGGTCTTCCGTTTGATGAGCGGGGGTACAGACTGGAAGCGCTACGACGGTTATTTCGGCTCTTAGTTCGGCTTGACACAGGGCAGCACACTCACTATAGTTACGGTTGTAAAGCAGGTGGTTTGAGGGGCACAGTGCGCGAGATTTTAGAGTTGGCCTGGCAGCGTTTTAACCTGATCGGGGCCATTATTGGCGATGTCCAAAGCCGTATTTTGGTAACGGCTTTTTATTTTACTGTTCTTGTGCCGTTTGGCCTGGCCTCGCGCCTGTTTACAGACCCGCTTCACCAACGCGCATCTGAAACCGCCTGGATAAAACGTGATCCCGTTTCCCACGAGCTGGACGCGGCGCGCCAGCAGGGTTAGGGTATGTATATCCTCGGCATCTCCTGCTTCTATCACGACTCTGCCGCCGCGTTAATTCACAACGGCCAACTGGTCGCCGCAGCGATGGAAGAACGCTTTACCCGCCAGAAACACGATAATAATTTCCCGTCACAGGCCGTCGCTTTCTGCCTCAGGCAGGCAGGCATCCAGGGGCAGGACCTGGATTATGTCGTCTTTTACGAAAAACCCCTCCTCAAGTTCGAGCGTATCCTGCTGTCCACCCTCAACACCTTTCCCCGTTCTTCTGATGTCTGGCGCGAATCGATGATTGCATGGCTGAAAGATAAGCTGTGGGTCAAGAACGTGCTTCAGAAAGAGACCGGAGTCGGCTACGACAAAATTCTGTTCTGTGATCATCATATGAGCCACGCCGCCAGTGCCTTTTTCGCCAGTCCTTTCCGCGAGGCAGCGGTACTTACAGTGGACGGCGTAGGCGAATGGACCACCACAACCCTGGGCACGGCAACCAGCATCTGGGAAGGCGAGAGTACAGGCTGCAACGCCATTAACCTGTTCTCCGAACAGCGCTTCCCTCACTCCATCGGCCTGCTCTACTCGGCCTTCACCGCCTTTCTCGGCTTCCGCGTCAACAATGGCGAATACAAAGTCATGGGCATGGCCCCTTACGGCCAACCGCGTTATATGGACAAGATGGAGCGGGTTTTTAATTACAACCCTGCTGATGGCAGCTTCCGGCTCAATATGGATTATTTCAGCTTCCACCACTCTGCGACACACAGTTTCAGTTCGCGCTTTGTGGGCCTGTTTGGCGATCCGCGCCCGCCCGAAGAAGACTTTTTCACAATGGCGACCAATCCGGAACGCAGCGCTGAAAAAGCGGCGATAGAGCGCAACCAGCATTATGCCGATGTCGCAGCCAGTATCCAGCAGTCCACTGAGGACGTGCTGATTAGCATTGCCAACGCGCTCCACAGGCAAACAGGCATGAAGAAGCTGGTCATGGCAGGCGGAGTAGCGCTCAATACGAAGGCCAACT
The DNA here is from genome assembly GCA_041751455.1 of Anaerolineae bacterium. Lineage (GTDB taxonomy): Bacteria > Chloroflexota > Anaerolineae > Aggregatilineales > Phototrophicaceae > JAIOHN01. Next base: position 1,619 of record JBGSXK010000090.1, on the reverse strand, counting down.
ATCGTTTGCTGGCAGAAACGCCTTTTGAGGAAATTTATATCCAGCCCGCAGCGGGTGATGATGGTGGGGCACTGGGCGCGGCATTGTGGGCCTATCACATTGTCCTGGGGAAACCGCGCCAGTGGGTCATGCCTCATGCCTATTGGGGGCAGGGCTACAGCGATAGCGAATGCCGCGATTTTCTGGACGGCGCAGGCATCCCCTATACCAGCTATGATAATCAGGATGACCAACTCCTGGATCTATTGGCCGAAGCGCTGACGCGTGAAAAGGTCATCGGCTTTCATCAGGGTCGCTTTGAATGGGGGCCACGCGCATTAGGCAATCGCAGCATCCTGGCCGACCCACGCAGCGAGTCCATGAAAGAAGTTGTCAATACCAAGATCAAATTCCGTGAACCATTCCGCCCATTTGCCCCCGTCATCCTGCGCGAACGTGCCCCGGAGTATTTCGATTATCCCGGCGTTGCAGACCACGAAGCCCCACGTTACATGCTGATGGTCAGCCCGGTTAAACCCGACAAGCAGGATAAAATCGCGGCGGTTTCGCATATGGGCACAGGCCGTCTGCAAACTGTCGAGCGTGAAACCAACCCGCGTTATTATGGTGTGATCGAGCGCTTTGGTCAGCTTACCGGCATCCCGGTATTGTTGAACACCTCGTTCAACTTACGCGGTGAACCCATTGTCAATACCCCGCGCGAAGCGTTCAATACCTTTAAAAACAGTGATATTGATATGCTGGTGCTGGGTTCATTTTTAATCCGTAAGTAACGGAGCATTAAACTATGCGTGACTTTTTCAGCCGGATGGGTGTCCTGGGCGAACTGCTCAGCTTCCTGTGGAAACGTAAGCTCTACTGGCTGCTTCCTATGATTCTGGTGCTGCTGGTCTTCGCCGTGCTGATCGTGCTTGCAGGCAGCAGCGGGGTGGCCGCGCCTTTTATCTATTCACTCTTCTAAGCTGAGCTTATGGATATTGTGGTCTTCCAGCAGAGTTTGCTCGTCGCACTGGTCTTCGCTGCTATGACTGGCCCATGGGTGGCTCGCAGTTCCAGCCGTCGCCAGCCCGTCTATGGGGGGGTGATCGCGCAAATCTTCCACAGTATGGGGGCAGGCGCTTTCGCGGCGGCTGTTCCGGGTGTGATCGCTGCATTAATACAGGGTGGTGGCTTTGGCACCGCCCTGCCTGTGATCTTCACCTGTCTGGGAGTCAGTCTGTTGGCGCTGCTGTGCTTCGCGGTGATTGAGCGTCCTGCCCGTGCCGCGCAGGGTATACAGCCGGAAGATCACGGCTGGACAGCCGAAGACGCGCGTACTTCGGGTCTATAATCACACAAGCTGCTTAAATGCGGTCAGCGGCTTCCTGGTTTCCTGATGACAGATAAAACCACACTTATCATAAAATGGCTGCTGAGCCTGCTGCTGTGTTCCATCACCTTGTGGACACTTAACATCGCGCCGGATTGGACAGCCTATGCACAGCAGCTTGTCCTCAACCAGGGGTTGGTTCTCACAGCGTTAGCAGTGGGCTTGCTGGAACGGGAAACATGGCAGCATCTGGCACAGTGGACGCGCCTGTCATCTGTGCTGCTGCGTCTGCTTGTTCCGCTGCTGCTTA